>CAYQNP010000040.1:0-44071 GCA_964418785.1 uncultured Spirochaetia bacterium
ACCGTTTATAGCAGCCTTCTGTCCACTTGTACCGCTTGCTTCATACGGTCTGCGCGGATTATTGAGCCAGACATCTGCTCCCTGTACCATATAACGAGCCATATTAATATCATAATTTTCAAGAAATATTATTTTGCCTCTAAATTCAGGCTTTAATGAGTATTCATAAATCTTTTTTATTAATGCCTGACCGGCAGTATCTGCCGGATGAGCCTTACCTGCAAAAATTATCTGTAATGGCCTATCAGGATTAAAAAACACATCCTGAATTCGATCTTCATCTGTAAACAGTAAAGTTGCTCTTTTATAAGTAGCAAATCTTCTTGCGAATCCTATTGTCAGATATTCATTATTTATTTTATCCAGGATTTCATTAATCACCTTATCGTCCACACCGTTTCGTTTATAAAATTTTGCTGCTCTTTCACGAACAAAATTTAAAAATTTCTCTTTTAATACTTTATGAGTATCCCATATATCTTTATTATCTATATTTCGAACTCCGCTCCAGAACTCAAAGTTATCTACATTTTTTCTCCAATCAGAAGATAATTTTTGTTCATAAAGTTTAATAAATTCAGGGGCAAGCCAGCTTTTAACATTAACACCGTTTGTAACATAATCAATAGGCACTTCTTCTAATTTTTTATCAGGCCAGATTTTCTGCCACATTTTTTGGGAAACCCATTGATGAAGTTTACTAACAGCATTACTTCTATGAGAACCCCTAATAGCAAAAATCGTCATACTAAACTCTTCTGTATCTTCAATATTAGTAAAAACACCGAGTGATAAAAATTGTTCCCAATCAATATTCACTTCTGCAATATAATCTTTAAAATATTTTTCAATTAAATTAAATGTAAAGGCTTCATTTCCTGCTTTAACCGGTGTATGTGTCGTAAAAACAATATTTCGTTTCACAATATCAATAGCCTCTTCAAATTTAACCTTATTCTCATTCATAATTTCTCTAATTCTTTCAAGAATAAGAAATGCCGAATGACCTTCATTTAAATGCCATACAGCCGGATTAATATTAAGTTTTCTCAAAGCCCTGACACCGCCGATACCTAAAATAAGTTCCTGGGAAATTCTCATTTCCCTATCCCCACCGTATAATTGGGATGTTATTTTTCTGTCTTCTTTACTGTTTTTTTCTATATCTGTATCAAGATAATAATTTTTATTCCTGCCGACTTTTAATTCCCAGATTTGAGCATATACTTTTCTACCCGGAAATTCAACAGATATATAAACAGGATAACCATCTTCATCTTTCACAAGTGTTAAAGGAAAATTTTTAAAATCATAATTCGGATAAAATGAAACCTGTTCTCCCTGTGCATTTATTTTCTGTTGAAAATATCCCTGTCTGTAAAGAAGCCCAACAGCCACAAAATTAAGACCTATTTCACTTGCAGCTGCACAATGATCTCCGGATAAAACGCCAAGACCTCCTGAATAGATTGGAAAAGATTCATGTATTCCATACTCAGCTGAAAAATATGCAATTGTTTTGTTTTTATAATCAGGATATTTTTTATCAATAAAAGTATCATTACTTGCCAGATAGTCATTATATTCTTTTTCCAATTCTTTAACAATATCCGATAACGGATAAACCCGTAATTTGCTTATTAAAGTTTTGCAATCAATCTCTTTAAAAAACTCAACCGGATTATGATTAACCTTTTCCCATAAACTTTCGTTTATTAATTTAGGGACCTGTACTGCCTTCTCATTCCATACCCACCACATATTATTAAAAATCTCGTTTAGCACTTCAATATGGTGGAAAACTTCTTCCATATGCTCATTAAAAATAGCGTCTGTTGTCATACATCACCTCCTGCAAAATAAATCGTTATAAACAAACGATGTCGAAAAAAAAGTCAAGTTATTTTTTTATTTATGTCTGTATTTTATTACAGATACTCTTTCCATTGTTATCAAACCTTCTTTAACATTCTCATCGAGATAAGGAAGAATTTTATTTATATTCTCTTCAGTATCAACTATTTCAATTAAAATAGGGAGGTCTTCCGATAGACGCAATATTTTAGCGGAATGCAAATGGCTGTCTGCCCCAAAGCCCAGAATTCCCCGAATAGCAGTTGCACCTGCAAGATTTAATTCTTTTGCTTTAAGAACTATCTGTTCATAAAGCGGTTTTCCGTTTAACTTATCTTCTTCTCCTATATATATACGCAACAGAACACCTTCGCCATTTAACCGCATAATTCTGCGCCTCCTATTTAAATACTTTTACAATTGTCCGCCATAACATTGAGCCAAATATAACTGCACTTATCCCGAATATATTATTGTATAAAATATTCAGCACAGCATATTTTATCTCCCCCTCATAAAACATATTATACGATTCAAGTGCATAACTGGAAAAAGTAGTAAAAGCACCGAGAAAACCTATAAAAATAAAAACTTTGGCTTCAGGTAAAATTTCTATTTTCCAGTTAAGCATTCCCCATAAAAAACCAATAATAAAACAGCCAAGAATATTTACAGCAAGTGTGCCTATGGGAAACAGTGAATTTCCGGCTTTATTTATTATACCGGATAAATAATAACGCGACAAAGCGCCTATACTTCCGCCAAGCATAATCAAAAATACTTTATTCATATTATTTCCCTATAAGAATTACCACTTTTCCCTGTTTAAGATTTTCAAAAGTACGCGGAGAAGCCAATAATTCATTTACCGCATCATCTGAAATCACCAATGAAGTATTATTTTTTTTCTTAACTGCTCTAATGGTCAGCACATTTGAATTTAAAAATTTTATATTTTCAATTTTAGATGTATCGCCAATAAACTTTGCAGGACCGTTGAATTTATAAGCATCTGTATACATTATTGAAACAGAATAAATCAGATTATTATGTCTATCATAAATTTCAGGGTTAAGTGACGGGTAAAAATTTTTTATATGACGGGCATCTATCATTAATCCTGAAAAAATTTGCGGTTCGATATTACTTCTCATACTTATATTAATTTTCGGGTTTTCCGGTATTATGTCCTTATTAATTACTGCAGATAAAAGACTCCCTTTTCCCCATAATTTTATTGAACAGGTAACAGTTATTGAATTATCAGTATTATATATTTTTTTATAAGTTTTTATATTATCTATATAACTATTAAGTTTAAACTTAAATTCATTTGTTGCTGTAAGCAGATAATTTTTTATGAAATAATTTCCTTCTATTCTTAAATTATAAACAGCATTCACTAAATTTTTTTTACATAGTTCTTTAGCTTTTCTAAATGCCGTCAACCTTGCTTCTGCTTTACTTTTAACAGCAATAGAATTGTAATGGAATGAATCTTTAACAACAGGCGGAAGCTTTTGTACAGCATAAACTTTTAAAACACCTGTTGACCAATTAATTTCCCCAAATTCAATTTTTTCTATTACATCTCCGTTAATTATTTTTTTTTTCTCTTAAAAAGCCGTATGCATAACAGGTTAAACCGTAAAAAATAAGAAAGAAAAATACTATTTTGTTTCTTTTAGCCATAAATCAAAATTCTCACAGATAATATTATTTATTTGAGGATACAGTTCAATATTAGGAATATCTTTTTTAGAGAAAAGATTATATCCTGCAAGAATAGGTTCATCTCCAAGTTTTATTTCTGAGCTCAAGTGTTTTACCAGGAAAAAAAGATTCAAATTATGATACTGATATTCAGGAGGGAGTGATTCATTAAAGAATAAAAATTTTACAGGTTCGATTTGAATATTCAATTCTTCCATAAATTCTCGTTTTAAAGTATCAACGCTTTTTTCGCCGAATTCCACTCTACCGCCAGGGACAACCCAATATTCACGATTATTTTTTCTATGCTTTATGAGTAATAATTTTTTATCAAAAAAGACAAAACCGGCAGTTCTTATCTGAAATTTTTTTTCGGTCATCTATTTTATCACACAGGATCAATTAAAAACAGAACCTCGCCCTGTTTAACAGGCTGGCCGTTTTCAACTAATTTCTTTACTATTTTTCCTTTTACTTCAGAATTTATTTTATTCATTACTTTCATTGCTTCCACAATACATACGGTTTGTCCTTTTTCCACAACATCTCCAACCTGAACAAACGGGTCTGAAGTCGGAGACGGTGCTTCGTAAAAAGTACCAACTATTGGTGAAGTAATTTTTGTATATTTATCGTCATCAGCAGAAGACTCAGGTGCAGGAGATTCAGAAACTGTTTCTGCAGGCTGTTCTTCTGAAACAGACGGTACAGCAGTCTCTGCAGGCATAACAGCAGGAGCAGTCTGCACAGCAGATACTATAGGCGCTCCTCTTTCTATCTCTACCTCAACGCCGTGTTCCTGAATATTAAGACTTACTATATCTTTTTCTTCAACAAATTTAATATAATTTTCAATGTCAGCAGGCTTTGCACCTAAAATAGTAACCGGTTTTTTAATTTTCTTCGATGTTGCCATTGTTTACCTTCCTTATTTTAAATTTTCAATAAATTCCTTTATTCTTTTTACACCTTCTTTTATATCATCATCAGAAGTTGCAAACGATAATCTGATAAAAGCATCTGCGCCGAATGCTACTCCCGGAACCACAGCTGTATGCTTTTTTTCAAGAAGAACTTCGGCAAAAGTGAATGAATCTTTAATTTCCGCGCCTTCATATTCCTTACCAAAAAATGCAGATATATCAGGGAATATATAAAATGCTCCTTCCGGTTTTTCTACTTTTATACCTTCAATATCCTGTAATAATGAATAAATTAAATTTCTCCGTTCTTCAAATTTCTCTATCATTTTTTTAATTTCATCTTTTTCTTCCGACAGGGCTGTAATAGAAGCCACCTGACAAAAACTTGTAGGATTGGAAGTACTATGACTCTGCAAATTTCCAACTGCTTTAGCAATCTCTTTTCTTGCTGCAAGATATCCTATACGCCAGCCTGTCATTGCATAAGTCTTTGATACCCCGTTTATAATTATAGTTCTATCTTTTATCTCTTCTGATACCTGTGCAATACTAAAATGTTTTTTACCGTCGTATATTAATTTATCATAAATCTCATCAGAAATAACATATAAATTATCATGCTTTAAAACTATTTCAGCGAGGCGCTCAAGGTCTTCTTTAGAATAAACTACGCCTGTAGGATTCTGCGGGGAATTTAATAATATTAATTTAGTTCTGTCTGTAATTTTACTTTCCAATTCGTCAAAATTTATTTTAAAATTTGTCTTTGTAGTATCTATATATACAGGAACACCGGAAGCAAGATTTATCTGTTCTTTATACGAAACCCAATATGGTGAAAAAAGTATCACTTCATCTCCGGGATTAACCATAGCCTGCATAACATTATACAAAGAATGCTTTGCTCCCACAGATATAATTATATTCTCAGAAGTATAATCCAGATTAAGTTCTTTTTTGATTTTTTCAGCGACTACATTTTTTAATTCCAGCATACCGCTGGCAGGTGTGTATTTAGTATCACCTTTCTTAATGCTGTTAATAGCAGCTTCTTTAATATATTCCGGAGTATCAAAATCCGGCTCACCTGCTCCGAAATTAATAACATTCAGTCCTTCTTTTTTCATTTTTTTTGCAGCAGCAGTTATCTTTAAAGTAGCAGATGGCTGTACCTTTTTAATCCTATCACTTAACATATACAACTCCTTAAAGTTTATCAAAATAAACTAAATTATATTTTTATGTCAAGTATGAAATAAAAAATTTTATATATTGTTTTGCACCGTCCCCATCTACAATCTATCAGGGCAGTCCACCTTATAAAGACACCCTTCGCATCTGTCTTTTGCATTATGATTTCGTTCAGCCCGGGCATCATTCCCCATAATATCCCCCATCTCTGCTGCAATTTCAAGTGTTTCACTTCTTAATTCAAGACTATTTTCTATAATTACATGCCTGCCTGTCTTAATATCTTCTATTACAGCATAAACCGGCATTCTTTTATATTCGCTTTCAACAGCCAAAAACTCTGCACCGATTTTATACTTATAATAATCTACATCTATTTTTTTTAAATTTTCAACTCTTTCAACAATAATAAGATCTCCTGAACGAGTCTCATACAGATATTGCGGCCGCGCTGCTATCTCGATTTTTTTATATTTATAAATAAGTTCTTTTGACTTTTCATTTCCTGTATATATTACCACTGCATCCCTTTTTATTCTATCACTTTCGCGTATACTCTTCTGCGATTCAATGTAAATAGTAATAAACGAATAAAGCGCTGTTATCCCGGATATTATCAATATTATTAATCTGATATCCATTATATAAACTTATACTCCTTTAAAATCTCTTTTACTCTGTTACTCGTAAAAAAAGTTATTTCTGCAATCTCATCAAAAGTTTTACCGTTTTTATACAAATTTAATGTTTTAATTATTCTGTCGTATTCCCATTTCTTAGAACAAAACTTATAAGACAATATATCATCCGCTGTAATTTTTATGTTCTTTTCCATACATCAAAACTCCTAATATTCGGTATCAACTTTTACATACTTTCCGTCAGTATAAATATCAATATTCCCGTCGTAATCTGTTCTATAAAATCTCACATTTAATGCCTGGATTCTGGAAACAACATCATCAGCCGGAAGTTTTCTGTTGTATTTTTCAACACTGAGTATAGCATATTCAGGATTAACCTGTTTCAAAAATTTTTCAGTTCCGGAATATCTTGAGCCGCTGTCCGGCACAGTCATAAATACAGAATGAATATACTTTTTTTGTTTATGAATCAGATAATATTCAGCACTTTTCGGCGAAGGTTCTTCATCATCATAATCAACACCTGTTATATTACCGGTAAACAGCATATTAAATTTATCATAGAACAATTTTAAAACAAGCGAACTGTTTTTAGCATCATTAGCAGTACCGCTGTAATAGTAATCAGGATTCAGAACTTTAATATAGATATTGTCAGACAATTGAATCCTGTCACCGGCTCTTAAGATTCTGCTTTCCGCACCGGAATTTTGAACAGCATAAAAAATTTTGCTCTGAAATTCAGATCCGCCTTTAAACGGAGGATAATAAATTTTTTTCACTTTTATTTTATTTAAAACATAAATAATGCCACCGCTGTTTTCTTCAAGCATATTCTCTAAAAATACACCGTCTAAATTACTGATATTAAATTTTTTCAAGAGAGGAACTATTATTCCCCTGCCGGCATCGGAAGCAGTTCTTTCATTACCATAACGCCCGCTGTTTATTAAATACGCTTTTTTATCCGGTGTAATAATCAGATACGCTTCCCCTTTTCCTATATCAATAACTCGTATATGCAGTTTCCCTGCTGCAGATTTAAAATTCTTCTTCCCAATATACTTTTTTGTTGAGATTATTCTGCTTTTTTTATCAGCCGTAATCCATTTTTTATACTCTATATTATTATCCCTGATTTGAAAAACAACTGCTCCGTCAGTATCTGTTTTAAAAAATTTTGTACCGTAACAATGATAATTAAGATATACATCATTATTAAAATATCTGCCTCTTTTATAATAATAATGGCATACAGCATATTTTGGAGAAGTTAATTTTATAAAACTATAAGGATTTAATGCTGCATCTCCATAACCCGGAACACCAAGAATATCTGTGTTTCTTAAATCAGATTTATAGTTTGTTATTAATTTATTTAAAACTCTTTTAGTTATCAATCCGGATAACAAAACTTTTTTATTATTATATTTAAGCATTAATACAAGACTACTGTCTCTAAGAGAATGGCTTCTGTTTTCACTTAAACTGTTAAGCACTTTTATATTTGCCTTTGTGTTAAAATTAAAATTTTCACCCTGCTTTGCCTGTATGCATTTAATATTTCTTTCTTTAGCAAGTTTTACTATTTCAATTAAAGCCTGTAGAGCAATAACATGTTCGCTATTCTTTAATGAAATCGCAGACTCATTTAAAGTTTTAACAATCTCAGGAAATATAGTATTATTATGTTTCATTAAATTTTTACGGCTAATTTTCAATATATTTATTATCTCTTTTTTTACAGTAGCAGACACATTTTTAGACATTAAATTATCTATTAATTCTTTCTTTTTTTTATCCGAAATACTGCTCTGCTTTATATAATTTTTAATAACAAGTCTATCTTCACCATTCAACGCCATATTTTTATTTTTTTTCAATTCTTCAATATATCTTTTATAATTAGCCTCATCAGTATAAGTCCACAATTTCAAATTATCCGGGATAACTGATTTTAATTTTTCCAGATTGTAAGCAGAAATAACAGATTTAACTTTAAACATTTTCAAAATATCGACCATACCGGTAAAAACAGCGGGTTCCAGGTTCTGAATTATTACAGCATCAAGTTTAGTAATTCTACTTGAAGTAAGAAACGGAGCAATAGTAGTTTTACCCACACTAAGTCCTATAATAACATCATTAAATTTAAAATAGCCGGGACCTGCATTAACCAGTATATTTTTATTATCAGGTAATTGTAATAAAAAAGCATTCCCGTCACCAAATTTACTTAATGCCTTTGTATCAATAAAAGTTACCTTAACCCTATCTTCAGGGATAAAACTTTCTACAAGATAACTGCAGCCTATTATAAACATAACAGCAATGGAGAATAAAAGCAGAACAAGACTTCTTCTATATTCAAACCGTTCATACAACATTATTATTCTAAAATAAAGATTTTTAACAGCAAAAACTATTTTATCGAACCAGACGAGAGAAGCGACAAATATATAATATACAATTAAAAAGCCGAGACTCGGTTTTGCCACTACAGGATAGGGAAATACAGTTGCAAAAAAGTGAGCCATCCATAGAAAAAACTTAGAGAATATATAATTTCCTGCATTAATAATAAGAGCTGCTTTCAACGACATAAGGCCTATAAGTCCGGCGATTATACCAAGCTGCACTATAACACCAATTAAAGGGATTGCAATCCAGTTTGCAAAAATACCTGCTACTGCAAATTTTTGAAAATATATACCTGACACAGGAAAAACATTTCCAAGAGTAATTGCAAACTGCATTCCCATAAACCCAACAAAGAATGCACCAAGGGAGCCTATACTGAACTGAAAATCCGGATGCTTCCTGTTTAGATGTGCTCCGATTTTAAAAGATACTATAATAAATACCACAAACAAAAATTGAAAATAATGATTATAAAAAAGTAAAAGAAACAGACTTTTATTTATAAGAAATACTGTAAGTAAGAAAAAATTAATAAGAAAAGCAACAAACTTATATCCTTTAAGATGTCTTAACAGCAAATTAGTTAGCGGAGTAGCGAATAAAGATATAGACAGAACAGCAGTGTAAGACATAACAAACGCAGCCTCAACTATCATCAAAGGATTTATAAAAACAAGATAAATAAGGGCCACCACAGCAAGCGAGAAATTCAAATCGCTCTGCCACTTTCCTTCAAAAAAGGCTCCCATAAAAAGCATTAAACCGAACATCATTGAAGCTCTAACTGTTGAAGGCTTTGCACCGGTAATAAAAGTGAAAACTATCAGCACGGCTATTATTAACATATTCTTCACAGGTTTAGGTGCCCTTATAAAAGAAAATATAACCATAAACAATAGAGCTATAAAACCAACATGCAGACCTGATACAGCAAGGACATGAGATATACCTGTTCTTCTAAACTCTTCCTGAACCTGATAAGACAAACCGTTTCTCAAACCAAGGGTTACACCGCCTAAAAAAGCAGATTCAGGAAATTTCATTGTTTTCTTTATAACAAGCAGCAGTTTCTTTTTTAGAGCAATAGAAAATTCCACAATTTTGTTAGCATATTCTTTGCCTATAAGTTTTATATCGCGATCATCTTTAATTGTAACCACTCCCCATACATTCTGGTGTATATAAAACTTACGCATATCAACAACACCGGGATTGTTTGCCTGATTAAACGGCAATAATGCACCTGTAACCTCAATTTTATCCGCGTACCTGTAAGAATAGTAAGACTTTAAACCCGGTTTAAGTTTTACTATAATATTTCCGTTCTTAATCTTAACAAATTTACCAAAAGGAGGATTAATCTGCAGTTCGTATGGTCTTACGAGAAGATTTATATTTCTCTCCCGAATATCCGGATCAGCTATTATTACACCTCTTACAGTTGTCTTACTCCATCGGCTGCTGTCCAGATAATGAGACACATGATAAGGAGAAGATGTATCCATTGCCTTTATGTATAATGTTAAACCTAAAAAGAGAAAAGTCAAACCCGTGATCCAATATATGAGCATATTTTTTATATATTTAATTTTTAATAAAATAACCAGTAAATCAATTAATCCGAAAAAAACAGCACCTAATAAATATATTTTTATATTCTCAGGATCAGGATTAAAAGTAAAACCTATTCCAAGTCCTATAATGTAAAATACCGCAGCAAAAATTGTTGTCTTTTTAATAATATTTACCATACTTATTCTACAGTTATGTTATCCTTTATGTTATTATACATTTTTTCAGTAAATCCCGGAACTTTAAGTATATCAGATTTAGATTTAAAACCTTTTTTTATTTTTCTAAACAGAATAATTTTTTTTGCTGTTGCAGAAGAAATCCCCGGAAGTTTCTGTAATTCCTTTTCATCCGCTGTATTAATATTTATTGTTCCTGAAAATTTTCTGACAGGTGCTGTTTTCTTTTTATATCTCTTTTTTTTATACGAATAAGTCGTCTTATACTTTTTTTTATATTTCTTATATTTAGACGAATATTTACTGCTATATTTAGGTTTAGTCGGCAGGCTGTATTTTGCAGCATACTTTTCTATTTCCTTATCTTTAATACCCGGATAATAATACGAATTAGATGCTATTATATACGGAATTCTGTAAGTTTTATCAAATATTAATACAAAGGCACCTGTAATAATAGATACAATTAGGACTATAACTAATGCTTTACCGGCTTCTTCTTCCATAATAAGAATGATAATAAAAAAAAATTATAAGTCAACCTATTTTTATTCCAGGCCGCGGTGCTGAAGCAGGAGAAAATTATTTTTATAAAGCAGAAACATTAAAACAGCAGAGATTTGTATTAACCCGAAAGATAAGAGAAAAATATATTTAAAATCTATTATATTCTTAAGATAAATAGCAAAGAAAGGAGCAATAGCACCGCGAATACCGAGCAGGAAGAAATCAATTGCCCAATATTTTTCAATCATATTCTCAGGTACGATTCTTGTAAACAGGTTTATTCTTGCCAGTTCACCGCCGGAAGTGGAAATACCCTGAAAAAAATAAGCAAGGCCTATTAAGCCGAATAATATGACAGTATCTGTTTTCACCCATGACGAAACAAAAAAACAGAGATGCATAAAAGAGAGTAATATCATTACGAACAACCTTGTTTTCAAAGGATTTTTTTTATCAATGTGATGCCCCCAAAAATAATACCCGAGAATCATCGCAGCAGAATTAACGCTAAAAAAAGATCCTGCAGACAAATTAGACATTTTCAGAACATCGATAAAATATAGCGGAATTAAAGTTGTTCCGAGAATATTACTGAACCCGAGCAGAAAAAAAATCGCAAAATATTTAGATATAAATTTATCTTCTCTTAATATTTTTAATATATCCGCAAGTATGAATTTTCTTTTTTCTACAGGCTTACTGTCAACAGTTCTTTTTATGCTGTAAAAAATAATTTGCGCAACTATACCGAAAATTATACCAATAGTGAACAAAATTCTATAATCAAGAATATCGAATAATTTACCTGCAATAACAAAAAGTATTATAGACATAATAGTAACTTCCATTCTAACCATTCCCATAGCACGGCCTCGATGCTGAACAGGATAAATATCTTTCATTATACCGGTATAAGTAGGGGAAGTGCCTTTTTCCATTATATGTGACAGAAAATAAAAAGCAATAAAAAGGATATAATTATTAAGCAATATAGGAATAATAAGAATTAATCTGCTTATACCTTTTGTAATGGTAATGAATTTAAATTTTTCCATTTTAAATCCGAGATTAAGCCAGAAAAATATAAAGAGTGCACCTGCTACAGGAGCTGCCATTAAAACTCCCATCCAGAAATCATCTGCTCCAAGCCTTCGCATTATTATAGGAGTAAACATAATAACAAAAGTATTATAAACAGCGAAAGATACCCCGGCTAAGGATTCGTATTTATATGTCCGTCTTATTGACTGATTTATAAATTTGTTGAACAGCATAGGCTTATACTACTTTATTCTCTTTATATATTGAATAATCAAATAAAGATACTGAATTGCTTTTTGCAAATCTGTGAGCTTCTTCAGAAAAATACGGTGCAATTATTATTAAAAATTTAGAACGATACTTATTTAATAAAATAAGTTTTTCATTTATATATTTTCTATCTATAGGAGCAGTCTGTCTTGTAATATATATTAAATATGAAAAAAAATTATGCAAATCTTTTTCAAGAGAACAGATATAAGCTATATTTTTATCGTCTTCATAGATAGTCTCTTTAACAATATAATGAAGTTTATCAAGTAATTTTAAATTCACATCAAAGAATACGCTTCTTGGAGCTGTAATTATATTTTTTATTTTATCGTCTACTGCTATATGTTTATAAAAAAATAATTTTTCTTTTGCAGGTTTATAGGAAGAAAAATTTTTAACGATATTTTCCCAGACTTTGACAGCTTCGTTTATATACCCGCTGCTTTCATAAGCACATCCCAATATAAAATGTGTATCAGCAGACACTGTAATTTTCTTGTTATCAACGATTCTTTTCAGCACAGAAATAGCAGTGTTATAATTTTTTAAATAATAAAAACACTCCCCAAGCATTTTTTCTATCTCAACAGAATTTAAATACTCTTCAGGAAGTTTATTTAAATATTCAACTGCAAGTTTAAATTTTCTGGTAATAAAATATATTTTTCCGAGCAGCAGATTAATTTCTGCTGTTTCAAAACCTTTAGAAACAGCCTTTTTTAATTTTAATTCAGCAGATTTAATATTTCCCTTATTAAAATCTATCAAGCCTGCATAATAATAAAATTCTCCTTTTTCACCGTATAATTGTATTGCAGTATTTAACAGGTCTGCTGCTTCTGTATTGTTATTGTACTCTATGTTTAATTTAACAGCGTGTATAAGAGCATCCAGTGTCAACTGATTATGCTCTTTTAAAATATAATATTGCGTGAGAGCTTTATTTATTTCACCAAGTGCTCTGTAAATATATGCAAGAGTTTCTCTTACTTTCTTCTCATTTATTTCAGCAGTAAAACTGTTATTTGCAATTATTTCAAAAAGATACATTTGCGCCAGAATATACTGATGCTTTTTTATGTAAATATTTGCCATTAACCAGTTTGCCTCAGGATTCCCCCTGTCAATTGCTAAAATAGAAGTAAGAAGTTTTATGGCTTTCCCTTCCTTAACCTCAACTATTCTTTTGGCTTTCAAAAGTTTTCCGGGTATCATAAGAAGCCCTATCATATATCTTGTGTACAAAATAAATACTACTGTAAGTATTATAAAACCGATAAAAATAATATAACTCATTTTAGTCTATCAACAATTAAGAAATTTCGTTTTAACAATTTTAACTTTTGTACTGCTGAATACAGGATATTTCCTATTTCCTGATTTAATTCAACATCATTAAATTTCTCAAATAATTTTCCGCTAATACCTAAAATCTTTATCTGAAAAGTTAAATTCTTATTATAAATCATAAAATTATGAGACAATAATATTTTATGAAATCTTTTAACAGCATATTCAAATTCAAGTTTATCCTTATACTGTATAACCTTAAAATAAACATTTTTATCTTTATTTCTGCCTATAGGCTCATATTCTCTTGAGTTTTGATATAACAGAAACATTATCTGCTTTCGTATAAATTTTTCTTCCTGTATATTCAATTGTTCAGTAATATTATAATGAAACAATATAACTCCTGTTTTAACTCCAAGCCGTCTGGACTGCTTTACTGATAAAATCAGTTCTCGTTTAAATTCTTTTTCTTCAAGAATATCGTAAATTTTATTTTCATAATTAACTTCACTCCCTGTATAAATATTTAAAAAAACAACTCTGTAAATCAGTCTCAAAAGTTTATAACCGGAATAAATCACTCCGCTGCACAATAATACAGAATCAAGCAGGAAAATAAAAAATACACTTTTTTTAACATAAATTATTTTAAATACAAACATTAAAATAAATACTATAAAAAGTAAAGAATAAAAAATAAAATTTAATATCTGTACCTTTACAGATATCTTTTCAGATTTAAACTCATCTGCATTTTTTATAAGAATTAGAATAAAAATTATAGAGGAAATAAAAAAAATACTCAATATATGCAGGCTATTTTCAGTTGAAACTGAAATTCTGTAATTAATATCTATTATTTTCAGACTTATACCTGTTAAAAAAAACAGATAAACAGTATTTATAACACCCGCCAGTGCACTTTTAAAGTAAAGACTATTATAAATTTTTTTCATTTTAAATTATTTTTTTAATATCTTATCAATGTCATCCAATAATTCCATTACACCGGGACGAATAATTGTATAACAAATTGTTTTGCCTTCTCTTTTCTTTTTTAAAATACCGGAATTTCGAAGTATGTTTAAATGCTGCGATATATTCGGCTGCCGAATTTTTAATATCTTACTTATATCATTAACACAAACTTTTTCTTTGCCTATAATCTGTAAAATTTTTAATCTAATTGGATTCGCAAGTGCATGAATAAATTCTGCTTTTTCCTCAAGATAATCTTCATCAAATTTTACTTCCATAACATTACACCTCGATAAATTAATTTTTTATATATCTATATATAAATACAGAAAATTTATTTGTCAATATATTTTTTTATAATATATTTATAACAAATAATATAATAACATCAAATTCCTCTTGACATTAAATTTCTATTTAATACCATATAACAAATTTGTCGGAGTCTGTTTATGAATAAAAGATATTATCTGGTTGACTACATACACTTTATATATTTCTTTATAGTATCCCTGATTATAATTATATTCCGGCAAAAAATAGAAAAATTTTATCTTTATATAATTTTCTTTACTATTTATTCATTATATATAATCGAAATAAGCAAATTATATAAGCAGCATCCGAATAACATATTAATCAAATTTTTAAGATTAATGTATCCTATACTGTTTTTTACCTTTGTGTATAAAATAATTTCCGGGTATGTAACTGTGTTTTATGATAGATTTCTTGACGAATATGTACTGCAATTACAAAATACAATATTCGGCGGGCAGCCGGTATTAATGCTTGAAAAAATTGTATCTCCTTATTTTACAGAATATATGAAATTCTCTTATTTTACATATTATCTGTATTTGCCGACAATAGGATTTCTGCTGTTTTTTAAAAAAAGATACAAAGATTTAATCGAATTTGTAACTATAATCTCTTTTGTATTTTATATATGTTATATAGGATTTGTAATATTTCCTGTAGAAGGTCCCAGATTTACACTAATAGAATTTTTTAAGATAAAATATCTAAAAGGATTTTTCTTCACAAATCTGCAAAACATTATAATGAAACACGGAGCAGTAACAGGAGCATGCGTTCCGTCATCCCATATTGCAGTAGCATGGACTGCATTATATTTTATTAAAAAGTTTTTCGGCTCAAAAACTTTCTACATAATACTGCCGTTTACAATATCATTGTCGCTTGCAGTAGTCTATAACAGATATCATTATACTTTTGATGTAATTTTAGGCTGGATTTTTGCTTATATAGGTATAAAACTGGGATATATGTTATTAAGAAAATATGAGACCGGATAAAAAGCATTTTTTTTATTTTCTTGTAATTATCAGTCTTGTATTTTATCTGTTGAATATATATCCAACAATAACAAATGGAGATGCAGGAGAATTTCTCTCAGAAGCCAATGTATTGGGAATTGCGCATCCGCCGGGATATCCTGTTTATATAATATTATTAAAATTATTTATGTCTTTACTTCCATTTACACCGGCTTTAAGCGGCAATATTCTATCCGCACTATTTGCTTCACTGACAATCGGCTTTTTATATCTGAACCTCTACTATTTTTCTCTTTTATTTTTACCCGGACTAAAACAGAAAAAAAACAGCGCAGTTATTACAGCGTTACTGCTTTCTATTACACCTGTATTTTTCTCTCAAGCAATTATAACAGAAGTATATACACTGAATGCTTTCTTCCTTCTATTAATAAATTTTATTTTCTTAAAGTATATAAAAACTCTTAATTCAAAATATCTGTCTCTTTTTTTCTTTATTTACGGAATAAGTCTAACAAATCACATTACCCCCATTATATTTCTTCCTTTGTATATATTAATCCTGTTGAAAAGGAAAGAGAAGATAAAACCGGGATATATTATATACTTTTTATCAGGCATATCATTATATTTTTTTCTTATAATTCGAGCTCACGCTTCAGAAATAAACTGGGCTCAGCCTGATTCCTCATTAAAATTATTCAACCATATAACGCGCGCAGAATATAAAAATATGAATCTTGTCCCGAATAGAAATTTTTTATATTTTTTAAAACAGATATTACATTACTTTATATTATTATTTAAACAATTTTACCTGTTTTTAATTCCTGCTGTTTCAGGCTTTATATATTTACAGAAAATTAATAAAAAAATCAATATTTTATTATTACTGTTTTATGTTATGTCATCTTTATTTTTTATATATTATCTTAACACCCGTCTCGATGCACATATAATTTATACTGCACGAGTATTTTATATACCGTCATTTATTATTATGATTTTCTGGATTTTTACCGGATTATTATATATTTTTAACAGATTAAAATTTTCTTTGTATATTACAATAAACTTAATTATTACACAAACATTAGTTACGAATTCATCGCAAAATAAAAATTACACAGCATTTGATTTTAGCAATAATATTTTAAAGACAGTAACCTATAAAAGTGCATTATTTACAGTTGAAGGTGATAATCCTTTATTTGCGCTTGCTTATTTAAATACAGTTGAATATAAACGCCCGGATATTGATTACTGCAACAGATACGGAAAATTATTTAAATCTTCCGCAGCATACTTTAAAACATTAACATCTATATCAAACAAAGATTTATTTTTCACTTCACCCGAAAAACTGGAGCCACAACTTATGCAGTATATGAAACAGACAGGAATTATATACAAATTAGCATTTAAGCCTATTGATAATATTTTTACCTACTATTATCAATTAAACACAGGTGATAATCCAACTGATTATATGGATAAAGGGCTTGCAGCAATCTATTATTTTCGACTCGCTTATCATTATAAAATAAATCTAAAAGAGAATAAAATTTTTTTTACTCTTATAAAAAAAGCTGAAATATTCGGGAACGAATTAGAAGATATAATGAAAAATATAGGTGATATATATTTTAAAGAAAAAAGATTTAATGAAGCACAAAAATGTTATGAAAACATTATAAAGATAAATCCGTATAATTCAAAAGCATACTTTTATATAGGTTTATGTGAAATGAATAAGAACAACTATTATGTTGCCTCTTCTTATTTTAAAAAAGCATATAAAAACAAATTAAGAACATTGAATTTTCTGAAAGTTTATTCATATACTCTATTTAAATTAAACAATGTATATGAAGCCTTAAAATATTTAAATGAGGCAGAAGAACTCTATCCTAATGATAACACCATAAAAAGTATGATAAGGAGGTATTCAGAAGATGAGTAAAAAATCCGACATAAATCTCGGAAGAGCAAATCGTCTTATAAATATGGGACCTGTAATATTAATAACAAGTCAATATAAAGACAAATCAAATATTTTTACAGCTGCATGGAATATGCCTGTAAGCCATAAACCTCCTATTGTTGCAATTGCTTCTCAAAAAAATAATTTTTCATCAGAATTAATACAGAAATCTAAAGCATTCACAATAAATATACCCGATAGATTTTTAAAAAAAGAGATTATCTTCTGCGGGAAAACAACCGGTAGAGAAGTAAATAAATTTAAAGAATGTAATTTTAATACAATACCGTCAAAGGCAAATAATACTCCTGTTATTGAGGAATGCATAGGCCACATTGAATGCAAATTAAGCAGCACTATAGAAGTAGGTGATCATTATCTTTTTATCGGGGATGTTGTTTCTGCTTATGCAGATGAAGACAAATTTGATTTTGAGCATAATGTCTGGGTATTAGAAAAAGCAAACCTAATTAATCATATAGGCGGTTCGTACTTTTCAACAACTTTACTTGCTTAAAAAATTTATTAAACAATCAGGAAGAAGTTTTTCCAACAACTCTT
The DNA here is from genome assembly GCA_964418785.1 of uncultured Spirochaetia bacterium. Classification (GTDB taxonomy): domain Bacteria; phylum Spirochaetota; class JAHITG01; order JAHITG01; family CAYQNP01; genus CAYQNP01. The sequence goes on from CAYQNP010000040.1 coordinate 18,436, forward strand.
CGCATCAAAATTATAATCACAAAGAAAAGAATCCTGAAAAGATTTTTCAATCGCTTAACAGATGTAATACTTCTATACAGCCATTCAAGATTATGCTCTATATACCATACCGGAGCCCGCTTTTTAAATCCGGATATAACATCAAAACTGCCGCCTACCCCTATCATTAAAGAAGCATCTAATTCATTATAATATTTATATATAAATTCTTCCTGATAAGGAGAACCAAGTGCAACAAATAAAATATCAGGCTGGACTTTTTTTATCCCTGTTACTATTTTATCTGTTTCTTCCGGTTTAAAATAACCATGATACTTCCCAACAAATTTTATTCTTTCACCATACCACTTCTTTAAAGACATATAAAGTTTATCAACAACTTTCGGTTTTGCCCCGAGTAAAAATACAGAAAATTTTTCTTCATACGCCAGTCCTAATAAATCTTTCATAAAATCAATACCGGGTATTTTGTTATAAACAGGATTTTTTAAAACTCTTGAAGCCCATATAATACCGCTGCCGTCCGGAATTATTAAATCTGCTGATTTCAAAACCGCAGAAAATTTTTTATTTATAAGTCCCCGCAGAAAAATTAAACTGTTCAAAGTCACTATAAACATCTTTTTCCGCGATTTAATATTTTGTCTGCATATTTCCAGAAGTTTTTTTTTATCTATATCCGCAATGCTGTAATCTAACAGTTTCTTCTGTTCTATCATTTAATCTTCTTTCTTGTTATCTCTATAATGCGATAATCTATAATCTCTTTATCATAATAAATTCTTAAACTGTACTTCCCTACCCCAATATCTTTTAAATTTATAATAAGATAATTTACTCCGGAATAAACTGTATACATATTCTTATAAATGGGCATATCAGAAACATCATCTGTAAGATTATGAACAACAACCGAAACCGTTATTGGCGCCTTTTTATAAGAACTTAAAGAAATAACCAATTTTTCATTCATATTTTTTACAATTACCTTTTTATTAAATTTACCAATCCTAACTGAAATATTATTTTTTCTATAACAACTTAATATACTTATCAAAAAAAATAAAATCAAATAAAATTTTACTTTTTTACTGCTCATAATTTATAAAATACGGACAAAAAAAAGAAAATCAAATATTTTTTAATAAAATAAAAATTGACTTTACAAAAAAAAACAGTTTAATTAATACAAATATTTTAAACAGGAGAACTAATTATGGAATTAAAATTAAATTTTACCGACTTAAAATTTCAGTATAAGGAATTAGAAAAAGAGATAGATACAGCCATAAAAGAGGTGCTTGAAAGCACACAATTTATAAACGGACCTCAGGTAAAAAAATTAGAGGAAGAAGTAGCAAAATACAGTGAAGCAAAATACGGGATAGGTGTAAGTTCCGGGACAGATGCGTTATTACTCGCATTAATGGCAATAGATCTGCAGCCGGGGGATGAAGTTATAACCACGCCTTTTACTTTTATTGCCACAGCAGAAGTAATATCATTTTTAAAAGCCAAGCCTGTATTTGTAGATATAGACGACAACACATATAACATTGATGCGTCGAAAATTGAAGAGAAAATCACAAACAGAACAAAAGCAATAATACCGGTTCATTTATACGGTCAGCCGGCGGATATGGATGAGATAAATGCTATAGCGCAAAAACACAACTTATATGTAATTGAAGATGCAGCGCAGGCAATAGGCGCAGAGTATAAAGGCAAAAAAGTCTGCGGATTAGGTGATATGGGCTGTATAAGTTTCTTCCCGTCAAAAAATCTCGGAGCATACGGAGACGGCGGGATGATTACTACAAATAGTGACAAACTGCGTGATAAACTCTTAATGCTCCGTAATCACGGTTCTGCTAAAAAATATGTACACCAGATAATAGGGACAAATGCAAGATTAGATACTATCCAGGCTGCAATACTTCTGGTGAAAATTAAACATATTGAAGAATGGAATAACAATAGAATAAAAATCGCTAACCGATACAGTGAAAATTTAAAAGATTTTGCAAGAGTACCGTTTATAAAAAATGATAGAAAAGCCATATTCCACCAATACACTATAAGAACGGACAGAAGAGATGAACTGCAGAAATACCTGCTTGAAAACGGAATACCTACAGCAATACATTATCCTATACCGTTACATATGCAGGAAGCATTTCAATATCTTGATTACAAAGAAGGAGATTTACCTGTAAGTGAAAATCTTGCTCGTGAAGTTATATCTTTACCAATGTTTCCTGAGATGACGGAAGAACAACAAGACCTTGTTATAAATGAAATAAAAAAATTCTATGGCAAATAAAATCAAAATAAGTTTCACTTTAATTGCACACAATGAAGAAAAAAACATAAAACGCTGTTTAGAAAGTATAAAATGGGCAGATGAAATAATAGTAGTAGATTGTGAAAGCAAAGATAAAACAGCAGCCATAGCAAAAAAATATACAAACAAAATATATAGGAAAAAAAATAATCCCAACTTAAACATAAATAAAAGTTTTGGTATTTCAAAAGCCCGTGGTGAATGGATTTTCTATATAGACCCTGATGAAGTCATTACACAAGAATTAAAAGAAGAGATTATAAAGACAATAAATTCAGATACAAAGTATAACGGTTTCAAACTTCCGAGATTAAACTATTATGCATTTGGCTTTTTAAGACACGGCGGGAATTATCCTGACACGCAACTGCGGCTCTTTAGACGCGGCAAGGCAAAATTTCCCAATAAACATGTCCACGAAAGAATCCATATATCAGGAAAAATCGGACGATTAAAAAATCATATGCTTCATTATCCCTACAACTCTGTATCAGAATACATAAAGAAAATCAATTTTTATACGGATTTTCAGGTAAACTACTGGCTGAAAGAAAATAAAAAATTAACACGATTTGATTTACTCTTTAATATTACATACAAACCCATACAAAAATTTATTGAGCGCTTCATAATAAAAGCCGGGTTTTTAGACGGAACAGCAGGTTTCTTTGCTGCTTTCACTAATTCTATTACTCACATAATAAATTATCTGAAATTATACGAACAGTTAAAAAACAACCATTAGAGAATCATAATGAGAAAGATACGAAGAGATTTGACCACAGGAAAAATATCATCCCATATTATAAAATTAGCAGTACCGTTAATTTTATCAAATTTATTTATGACAATATTAGAATTAACAGATGCACTGTTTATAGGGAGATTAGGCTCTGCCGCTTTAGCAGGAGTATCAATATCCGGGACAATACTTTTTTTTCTTGCAACATTCGGAGCAGGATTAAGTGTAGGAACAGTTGCTTTAATAGCCCGGAATACAGGAGCAAAAAATTATGACAAAGCAAATGAAGTAGCGATGCAATCTTTTATACTCGGAATTACAATTGCTCTAATTTTAGGAAGCCTTGGTTATCTGTTTTCCGAAAACATATTAACTGCATTAGGTGCAAAAGGTGAAGTTTTAAATTACGGTACCGGATATATTAAAATTTTATTTAAATACATATTTACAATGTTCTTTATGTTTTTAGGTTCAGCAGTGCTAAGAGGTTCCGGTGATACTAAAACTCCTATGTATATAACTCTGATATCGGTTGTAATAAATATTATTCTTGACTGGCTTTTAATTTTCGGAAAATTAGGCTTTCCTGCACTTGGTGTAAAAGGCGCAGCAACGGCAACTGTTATTTCCCGCGGAATCAGCAGCACCATATTAATGATTCTTTTAATTAAAGGAAAACATAATATTCATATTCGTTTGAAATCTATAAAAGTATCATTCAACATAATAAGCAAAATTTTTAAAATAGGATTTCCTGCGTCTATACAAATGTTTATCAGAAGCACATCTGCAATCATATTAATAAAAATCGTATCTTATTTCGGCACTGAAACAATAGCAGCATACGGCATAGGAGCAAGGATTTTTTCATTATTCATCCTTCCCGGATTCGGATTTTCAGATGCTTCTGCTACAATGGTAGGACAAAATTTCGGGGCAAATAAAATTTCACGCATCAAAAAATCAGCGTATATTTCAGCAGGTTACTATTTTATTGTTCTGCTGTTCCTATCTGTTTCTGTTTTCGCTTTTTCCAAAAATATTATTATGCTTTTCAACACTGAACCGGAAGTTATTAAAATCGGTTCTGTTTATTTAAAATATATTTCTGTTTCAGCATTATCTTTATGTATCGGATTGGTGTTATCCCGCTCCTTTCAGGGACTTGGAAAATCTATGATTCCAATGATAATAACAGGAATTACTTTATATGCTGTTCAAATACCGCTGGCATATATTCTCAGTATTAAATTAAAATTTAATCAAACAGGAATATGGACTGCACAGATTGTAGCATCATATACTCAGGCTTTATTAATTTTTTATAAATGGCATACTTATAAATTTAATACTCAACAACAGTAGGCGGTTCTGTCTTTATTTTTTCATCTATACCAAGATGCGTCTCTATCTTCATATTAATTTTAAACCAGAAAGAATGTTCAAAATACGGATATTGCGATATTGTTCCGTAATAAAAATATCTCTGCTGTAAAGAATACCCGAATGACATTTGCCAGCAATGTAAATCATGCTGAACCGATATCTCTGCTCTTTTAAGTTTAAAATATGAATCTTTCATTTTTTCTATATCAAATATATTAACAGAATTAAATAAATCAGTGAAAAAATTTCTATATCCGTACTGAGTTGTTCCGTATTCTTCTGCAAGACTTTTAGAGTAAAGATACAGTTTATTATTTTCCGAATGGGTTGCAATCCTGATACTCCAATATCTGGATAATTTTAACCGCATATTAAAATTAATATACATCTTACTGCTTATAGGATTCGGGAAATAATGATTCCATACAGCAGATAAAGAAACTGAATTTATCAGAAAATCATACAAAGTTATTGAGGATAATGAATACGACACAGACAAATTATTTCTTACAGGTTGGGAATATCTAATACTGTAAATATATCGGTCATTAATTGATAAATGTTCTATAATATTGACATACAGATTATTATTCAAATCTGAAAATCTGTCTTTTTCAAAATGAGTAAATTTCTCATCTTTAGGATATTTAAGGTCATAACCTGTAGAAGCTGTATAAGTTATTCCGGGAATAATTCTGTTTATATGAGATATACCGAGACTATGCTGCACAACTTTACCGTAAACAGAATCAGCCGAATATTCTTCAAACCGCCACTGATAATTATGAGATAATTTTAAATTAAACGACGAAACCCCCAACTGCAGATTTTCATTAATTCTCCCGTAACTGAAAGAATTCCTTTCGTAATTATTGGCTTCACTATCAGAAACATTATACGGCAAATAATAATTATTACCGAGACCGAAACCAAAACTGTAATTAAAAAAACGAATTAAATTAAAAGTTTTAGCAGCTGACCCGGAAATCTGTCTGTAATCAACACTTTTCAAATATTCTCCGTTTATATCATAATAATCATCATGCTGAAAAGAGACAAAAGCATTATATCTGATTTTCGGATCAAACTTAAAAAAATTGCTTTTGGAAGTAGTTTTTAATTCAGGATTATCAAATAAATATCCGTGAAGTTCATACTTTATATACGGAGCCGTCACTCTATTTAAAAAATAATTCGTTTTCAGAGAGTTCCACTGAAAATTCCAGTTTGCTTTAATAAGCAGTGAAGAATTTTTTCTTTTATCAAATAGATTAATATACCAATTTTGATTATTCTGATTATATATATCATTATTATATATAGGGTTCTGATAATAATGGAATCCGGGCTTTGTGCTTCTAAATTGTTCAAAATCCCGAATATAGGCATAATCAGACTGGCGAAAAAAATTCATCTTTAAATCCGTATTATAATTCTTATTTTTTTCATTACGATTAAAAGTATATCTATTACGAAAACTTATCTTTCCCCTGTAAGAGCGTTCCACTTCTCCTGTTTCCGGATTAACATTTGAATCACCGAATAACTTTTTATCGTAAGCACCTGAAACAGATGCAATAATATCACTGTTAGCACTTTTTTTTCTATAATCAATTCCGGCATACTCACCTCTTTTTTGATAATGATCGAATTTAAAAAGCAGTTCATCATTCGATGTAATCTTTGTTCTGTAAGTATTCTGCATATACCAGCCGTCAACACGCCGCTTCCCCCAACTCGTAATTATTCCTGTACCTTTTTCAAAACGGAAATAAAGCGGAATCCAGAAAAGTTTTACTCCGGATACTATATAATATGCATTAAAAAGAACTATTTTGTCATCAGGATAAACCCATATCTTAGATGCTTCAATATAGTAATGCGGTTTATGATTTTTACAGCTTGTAAATCTTCCTTTATCAATTATATAAGGTCCTTTTTCAATCTTTTCTATTTTCCCGCCGTAATAAACAATCTGTCCAATTTCAGACCTGCCGTCATAAATAATACCGTTGCGCGTGTTTAAATCATAAAAAATTTTATCTCCTGTCAGCTCTTTTTTCCCGTCCCATAAAATAACATTACCCTGACAGAGCATCTCTTTGGTTTTAACATTTAACCGTAATTCATCGGCCCTTAATAGAACTTTATTATATCTTAAATAAACTTCGCCCTTTGCAGATAATATCTCTTCATCTGAATTATCAACTTTTAAATATTCTCCTTCTACAGCATTCTCAATTATAATTCTATCGGTATCTTTATTTTCCTCCGGCTTAAACTCACTTTTATTTGTCTTTGTAATTTTATTTACAACTATTTTATTAACTTTTAAATAATTTATAATTCTGCTCCTTATATCCTTCTTACTTCCCGCAGAGCTTATTTTTAACTGCCGGCAAATTTTGATAAGTTCTTTCTTACTCATTTTAAAAAGCATTAATGTAAAGATTTCTTCTTTCTGTTTCTCTATACTATTACTTCTGATAGAATTAACCGGAGCAGCATATATATTTATAAACGAAAAAAATATAAAGATTAAAGAAATTCTTATACTTAATTTTATCATAAATATCATTTATTTAAAAACCGCTATCAATAATGCAAGAACAGATACAATAGAAGCACCGACACTTAAATAAAAAGGAGTCTTGTCATAATTCCGCAATTCTGCTTCTCTCTGTTTTCTTTCAAGTTCAGATACCCTTAAATTTATATCTGCAATCTCTTTCTTAAATTCATCAATTAATTTTCTTAACAAAACAACATCTTTTTCATTCAAATTACTTCTGGAAAGAGTGTCATTAATAACAGAATCATCGATAGCACCGTCAGGTCTGGAAACACCTATTTCTGCTTCAAGTTTATGAATAGCTTTAACAAGAGCCTGAGCAAACTCATATCGTGTTAAAGGTTTATCCCCTTTATAAAATCTTGTTGCTTTTCCGTCATATCCCTCAACAATGCCTCTCTCACATAATTCATTGATAGCATCGTATGCCCAATGATTTTTCGGAACATCTTTAAAAAACATCTCTCCAAAGGCAAGTGACGGTATAAGCAAAGATATAACAAATATAACAAATACCTGTTTTATTTTATTCATATAAACTATACTCTTTTTTTATTAAACTTTCTATCTCTGATTCAGCATTATTTAAATCAACAAGTATAGATTCATTATTTTTTCTCAATTTAAGTTCTATTTTATTATTTTTTAAATTTTTATCACCTACAATTACTTTAATCGGAATACCTATTAAATCCGCATCTTTAAATTTAAATCCGGGAGAAACTTCTCGATCATCAATAAGAACTTCATAATCTTTTTTCAACAAACCGTTATAAATATCAAAAGCAGTATTTCTGGCATTTTCACTTTTTAAAGGCACAGGTATAACAATAACTTCAAACGGAGCAACAGTAATAGGCCAGATAATTCCAAATTTATCATTCGACTGTTCTATAATAGCTGCAACTGTTCTATCCACTCCTATTCCGTAACATCCCATAATAGGATGCTTCTCAGCATTATCTTTATCAAGAAATTTAACTTCCATACTTTCAGTATACTTTGTACCCAATTTAAAAATGTGTCCGACTTCAATACCCCGTCTAAACTCTAATTTACTGCTGCAGTTAATACACAAATCTCCTTCTTTTACTGTACTCAAATCAAAAAATTCATCTACCTGAAAATCACGCTCATAATTAACATTTTTAAAATGAAAATCAGTTTCATTTGCACCTGTTATACCATTAACAATATATTTTATTGATTCATCTGCAATTATTTTTATATTTTTTAAATTAACAGGTCCTGCGAAACCAACTTTTGCACCTGTAACTTTTTCAATAGTATTACTGTCTGCAAGTTGAAGTTCTACTGCCTTCAAACTGTTTTTTAATTTAACCTCATTTATTTCTATATCTCCCCTTATTAACACTGCGACAGGATTACTATCAGCAATATATATAATTGTTTTTATAAATTTTTCAGGAGAAGTTTTAAAGAATTCCACTAAATCTTCTATTGACCCCACATCAGGAGTAGATACTTTTTCTATTGGGAGAAGTTCTTCATCTGATTTAGAATAATTATTTTTAGCAACAGCTTTTTCAAGGTTAGCGGCATAACCGCATTTCGGGCAGGATACAAGAACCTCCTCACCTATATCCGATACAACCATAAATTCTTCTGATTTTTTACCGCCCATTGCACCGGTATCTGCATCAACAATAGCAATATCAAGTCCGCATCTGCGAAAAATATTTTTATATGCTTCACGCATTTTACTGTAAGAGACATCAAGTCCGGCTTCGTCAACATCAAAACTGTAAGCATCTTTCATAGTAAATTCTCTGCCGCGCATTACTCCAAACCTGGGCCGAATCTCATCCCTGAACTTTGTCTTAATCTGGTAAAAATTAACAGGTAAATCTTTATATGAATTTATTTCCAATCTTACAAGTTCAGTAAAAACTTCTTCGTGAGTAGGACCAAGAGCATAAGGATGTTTACTTCTGTCATTTATTCTGAACATTTCAGGACCGAACTCATTCCATCTGCCTGATTTCTCCCATAATTCAGCCGGTGTAAGAATCGGAAGACTAAACTCCATTGCTCCTGCTTTATTCATCTCTTCTCTGATTATATTTTCTACTTTTTTAAAAACCCTTAACCCAAGCGGCAGATATGAATACAAGCCGGAACCGAGTTTACGAATCATACCTGCTCTTATCATTAATTTATGACTTATCACAACAGCGTCATTAGGTTCTTCTTTTAAAGTAGGCAGAAAAAAAACGCTTAATCTCATTTCAGACTCCTCTTATTACTTACTAATATTATCTATAATTTTATCTATCTCTTCCTGAGAAAGCCAGTTATCAACACCTTCCGGAAGTTCCCCCACATCTTTATACTGCTTCATTAATGTATCAATAATATCATCATACTTTAAAAAATTTAAAGTTACAAGTATCTCACCTAATTTTTTATCCGGATTATCTTTCTGCAGTGCAAGTCCTTTATCAACCTGTTCTCTGGTCAATTTCCCTTCTTCTATTAATATTTCACCAAATAATTTATGCATATAAATTCCTCCTATACTTTTTTTAATAACGGAAACCCCATCTCTTTTCTTAAATCCACATATTTATCTGCACACATTTTTGCAAGATGTCTTATTCTTTTTATATAACTTGTTCTTTCAGAAACACTTATAGCACCTCGAGCATCAAGAAGATTAAAAGTATGAGAACATTTTAAAACATAATCATACGCAGGAATAACAAGTCCTTTATCAATGATATTTATACACTCCTGCTCAAATTTATTAAACAGGTCAAACATTAATTCTGTATCAGCAACTTCAAAATTATATTTTGAAAATTCATATTCATCTTTATGATGGACTTCACCATAAGTAATTTTGTCATTCCACATTATATCATATACATTCTCTTTTTCCTGCAGATACATTGCTATTCTTTCAAGTCCATAAGTAATCTCAAGAGAAATAGGATTTAATTTGATACCGGCGACATTTTGAAAATAAGTAAATTGTGTAATTTCCATTCCGTCAAGCCAGACTTCCCAGCCGAGGCCTGAAGCACCTAAAGTCGGGGATTCCCAGTCATCTTCATTAAATCTGATATCATGCTCATCTAACTTTAAACCGATATATTCAAGGCTTTTCAGATATATCTCCTGTGAATTTTCAGGAGCCGGCTTAATAATAACCTGATATTGATAATAATGCTGTAACCTGTTCGGATTATCTCCGTATCTTCCGTCTGTAGGTCTTCTTGAAGGCTCTACATAAGCAACACTCCACGGCTCAGGCCCTAAGACCCGTAAAAAAGTAGCAGGATTGAAAGTTCCTGCTCCTACTTCCATATCATATCCCTGATATAATATTACTCCTTTCTTGCTCCAGTATTCATTTAACTTCATTATTAATTCTTGAAAATTTAACATAGTGCTGTCTCTTCCCATTTTATTTTTTATAATAAATTTTTATTTATATATTCTATTTTCTGCTCTACTAATTTGCGTCTGCTGTCATCAGGCGCTGCTTTATCAAGAAACATCTTATAATATTTAACTGCTTCTCTATACTTCTTTAATTCAGTTTCATAAGCAAGCGCTATATTTATATAAAGACTCACATCATCCGGCGTAAATAAAAGACATGCTTTCCAGTATTCGATTGCTTTATCAAATTCCTTCATTGCAAAATATACTGTAGCAATATTGTTATATACTTCTACATAAGACGGATCCAGCTGATTCGCCTGTTCATAATATTTTAATGCTTCTTTATAATTTTTCCTAAAAAAAGCATCATTTCCTTTAGCCTTTAATTCTTTTGCCTTTATATTTTTTGTAGAATCATCCTGAGATAAAATAAAATTAATAACTTTGTAAATCTCATCTTTATGCGGTGAATTGGGAAATAAGGCAAGATATTTGTTAAAATAAAATACTGCTTTTGAATAATTTTTATAATACTTATAATTTAATACTCCAAGATTAAACAGTGCTTCAAGCTGAGCAACATCCTTTTTATCAACAGAAAAAGTGTTTCCCTTAAACCTTAATGCACGCTTAAAAGAACCTTCTGCATATTTTATCTTTCCTTTCTCTACATAACTGACTCCGGCATCAAAATAGTATTTACTTGAAGTGTGAAATGCATCATATATATAATACTTAACTGCATTCGGAAATAATACATAAACAAGTAATAGAAAAACAACTATGCCTGTAATTATATACTCTTTTTTCTTTAAAAATTCTTTCAATTTGTCACCATCCCTACCATAACGGTATTATTTTCTTCGTTCACAGGACCGAGCGTTTTTTTATCTTCGTCTATATAATCAATCTCAACTTCTTTTTCAGTATCTTTATACCCCGGTTTTGAAAAGTATAGCTTTATAGTTGTGCCCGCACTGCCGATTTCCCCCTCAATATTAAATGAACCATCGCTATATGAATAAACAGTAACATTGCCGGATTCTATTTTTACATCTTTAACCCCCGGCTCATTGGTGTCGAAAACATTATTGCCGTTCAAATCATTATAAACTTTTCCCGAGAATTCTACTTTATTAGTACAACTGTATGAAAACAATAAACCGAACATTATAAATAATAAAAATTTTTTCATATATACACCAGATTAAAACCGGAAAATTTTTTGATATTTGAATTTGTATTCATTATTAGAAAACCCGAACGCAAAATAAGAATCATTGTTGTCAGCATTAACAAAAATTTTATTTTTTTCTGCAGGATAACCGGCATTAACTGTATCCCATATATGAATAATACTGCCAAGAATAATCATAGTCCACATTCCTGCTTTATAAGAATTTTTTATATTATCATAAACATCGCCTTTGGAAACACTCCATTTAGTAGTATCAAGAATAGGTTCCTTTGAAAGGTTTTCGTCACTGGCAAGATAATTCAAATAAACAGCTGAGCCGAAACATAATCCTTCAGTAATAAAAAACACTATTCCGTTTAACCAGCGTTTTTCCGCTATTTGTCCCAGACCCGGAAAAGCAAACGACATCAATGCTCTATTCCATACAAAAACCGGATCAACTACTTCAACTTTTAAACCGGGGACAATATTTTCAGAATCGCCTTTTACAACTTTTGCAACAGATGAATTTTCTCTTAATTCAAGCACCTGTAAATACCCTACATCCTCCTGATTAACTGTTATAATTTCACCTGTTACAGGATGTTTTATTTTTTCCGGTTTACCCAGAACTTTAAGGTTCACTCTGGAATTCAGGCCGTTTTCCGTACCAAGGTCAACTATATAATCTTTCCCTTTCTTTGATACAATGTATCCTGTAAGAGGAAACTCTTTTAAAAATGCTATTACAAGAGACTTAGCAGCTCTGTTTTTTGCTTCCAACAATAATGCTTTTTTTCTGTTGCTTTTATCACCTTTTAATTCTTCAGTTACATTTTCAACTATCCAGACATAATCATTTTTATTATCGCTTTTTATACTTTTAGAAGCCCTGCCCGTAACACGCTTACCCAGAAGAACCTTTCCTGTCTCAATATCAATTAATCTTGCTGCAAGATGAACTTTTGCCGTCCATGTTGTAACATAATATTTAACCTTCTTAGTTACCTTTTTGCCGTTCTCTTTCTTTGTAACTGTTTTTGTTTTCTTTTCAACAGATTTGCTTACACTTGCTCCTGTAATACTGCCGAAAATAATATATTTCGCACCGACAAGTTTCCCTACACTAACTGCATCCTCCGGATTAACAATACCGCTCAACTGCAGTTCCTGCTCTTTTAAAATATCAGCCAATTTTTCCCGTTCTATTATATCAAACCTTTTTGTCTCAGCAAATAAAACAGACAACTCATCCGTTAAAGATTTTCCTAAAAACTTATATTCCGACTGATTTTTAAAATCTGCTATAATTAATTTCTCTCTATAAATAGAAGTAGCCTTATCTTTTTCAAAAGCCTGCAAAGTACTTACAAACAGAAACATTATTATAAAAGTCTTTATTATTCTCATAATCTTACCAGTAGTAATAAATCTCTTTTTATTCCAAAGTCAACAGTTTTTTAGTGAAAATAGATAGGGACGGTGCAATACTTTATATACTTTACTTAACTTTTACGAATTAGATTTCTCCCGCTGGTCGAAATGACATAGAGAGAAGTATTGTCGCAGAGCATGAAGACTCGGCTACATACATTATCTCAAGCGAATGATATTCGTCCCTACATAAATGCCGAGCATGAAGACTCGGCTACAAAGTTTATACTGTTTTGCACCGTCCCTCCAGTATACGACTCTTTCCATCTGTCATTTCGACTCTCCACCTCTGTCATTTCGAGCGTATGCGAGAAATCTTGCCGTGTTTAATTCAGCTGTAAAATTCCTCACGCTCGCTGCGCTCGGTTCGGAATGACAATATAGACGGATTCCTCATATTCGTTTGGAATGACAATGTGTGTCGGCTATTCGGAATGACATTGTAGTGGAGCGTGTGCATTCTGGATGACATTCGGACAAATGATTATTCGTCCCTACAAATACACAGAGTCTTCCTCCGTCCCCACAAAGTTTATACTGTTTTGCACCGTCCCTCCTGTATATATAAACATCTTGACATTTAATAAGTAATTAATATTATATTAATTATGAAAAAAACTAATTCATTAAAATTAGAGCGGAAACTGGGATTTATCGATATATTTGCGCTTGCAGCAGGAGCAATGATAAGTTCAGGACTTTTCATTCTGCCCGGAATTGCATTTGCAAAGTCAGGACCTGCTGTTATTGTAGCATATCTGTTAGCATCGCTTCTTATGCTGCCCACAATGTTTGCTCAGGTTGAACTCGTAACAGCAATGCCTAAAGCAGGAGGGACATATTTTTTTATAGAACGAAGCCTCGGGCCATTAGCAGGCATATTAAGCGGACTTGCGAACTGGTTTTCAATCAGTTTAAAAACCGCTTTTGCACTTGTTGGTATAGGCGCTTTTCTTGTATTAATTAAACCCGACGCTTCAACTTTTGAAATAAAATTAATCGCTGTTTCTGCAACTGTTTTATTTGCTGCTGTTAATATTATAAGCGTAGAAAAAGCAGGGAAATTTCAAATATTTCTTGTTCTGTTTTTACTTATCATTCTTAATTATTATATAATAGGCGGATTAAACAGAATTAAAGTTTTAAATTTCTCACCATTTATGCCGTTCGGTAAAATATCAATATTAAAAACCGCAGGGTTAGTCTTTATCTCTTTCGGCGGCTTAACAAAAGTAGCAAGTCTGGGCGAAGAAGTAAAAAATCCGGGAAAAAATATACCAATTGGAATGTTTTCTGCCTTCTTAATTGTAAGTGCAATTTATATAGCTGTTATATTCGTTACTGTAGGAATAGTGGACAAAGAAATATTAAAAAACTCACTGGTGCCGTTATCCCTTGGCGGAAAAATATTAGGCGGAACTTTTGGTGAAATCACTCTCTCAATAGCAGCTATGCTTGCTTTTATCACAACTGCAAATGCAGGAATTATGTCTGCTTCCAGAGCACCATTTGCTATGAGCAGAGATAAATTATTACCCCCTGTATTCGGCAAAGTAAATTCTAAAACAGACACCCCTGTCTTCTCTATAATTATTACAAGTGCATTTATAATATCCGTGATAACACTTCTTGATATAGAAAGTCTCGTAAAAACAGCTTCTGCTTTAATGCTGCTTCTTTTTATATTTGTTAATATTGCTATAATAATTATGCGGGAAAGCAAAATACAAAGTTACAGACCTACTTTTAAAGCCATAGGGTATCCCTTGCTTCAAATTTTCTCTATTGTAATATATTCTTTTCTTATAGTTGAAATGGGGAAAGCGCCTCTTTTAATCTCTCTGCTGCTTGTAGCAACAGGTATGCTGTGGTATTATATATTTCTTCAAAAAAAAGTTAAAATACAGTCTGCTCTAATACATATTGTTGAAAGAATTACAGATAAAAAAATAGTTGATGATTCACTTACAAATGAATTAAACGATATACTGCTCGAGCGGGATAATATCATTGAAGACAGATTTGATAAAATTATCAGAAAATCAATTATAATCGATATGCATAAATTGATAGATTATAAAGACTTTTTTAAATATATTTCTAAGAAGATAGCGTCAAAAGTATCACTAAGTGAAACACAAATGTACCGGTTATTAATGAATAGAGAAAAAGAATCCTCAACAGTTATTAAACCGGGGCTTGCTATTCCGCATATAATTATTCCGGGGAAAAATAAATTTTATATTGTTCTGGTAAGAAATAAAGAAGGAATAAGATTTCCGGGGACAGATACTCTCGTAAAAACCGTATTTATACTACTCGGCACAAAAGACGAGAGAAATTTTCACCTCAGGGCTTTAATGGCTATAGCACAAATAGCTCAGGAAGAAAATTTTTCAACTTTATGGCTAAATGCAAAGAATACAAATGAACTCCGCAGTATTATACTTTTGTCAAATAGACAACGCGACTCTTAATAATTAATAATAAAGAAGTCCGTATTCAGTGCCGATAATTGTAAAAAGGAGTTAAACATGAAAATTGGAAACATTAAAAATGATTCTTTAATTCAAACTCAAAAAATGCTCAAGGAAGCTGCAAATCTTCCAAAACAGATATCAAAAGATGTCCGAAAATTAAATAACAAACTATTAAAACTCAATATTAAAGAAAAAGTAAGCAGCTCCGGCATTGATACTTATGCTTAATTTTTAACGAATGAAAAAAGCTGTTCTGTTTATACTTATTATATTACTATTCAGCAACTGTTCCAGATTAAAAAAAAATATCTATCAGGAAACCTTTTTCGGTTATGACACTATAATTACTCTTTCCATAGTAAATATTTCAGAAAAACAATTTAATTTTTTAATACAAAATATTAAAAGCCTGGTAAATAAATACGATTTAATATTCAATTCCCACAATAAAAAAAGCGAATTATACAGAATAAAATTCTATAAAACGCATAAAAAATATAAAGTATCCCCGGAGCTATACTATGTATTAAAAACAGCAAAACAAATTTATAAAAACAGTAACGGCTTATTTGATCCCACTATTGGAATTTTAAATGAAGTTTATAATTTCAGCGGAACAAATCACAATATTCCGCTGATAAAAAATTACTAAAACAACATCGGGTACTCAAATTTAATATTACTTAAAAATAATACTATTTTATTAAAAAAAAATATAACAATAGATTTAGGCGGAATATCAAAAGGGTATATAATAGATAAAATAGCAGATTATTTAAAAGTCAATAAAACGACAAATTTTTTAATCAATATAGGCGGAGACATCTATGCAAACGGAAAAAATGCTAAAAACCAAAAATGGGTTATAGGAATACAACATCCGAGAAAACAGAATAAAATTATATTTAAATACAGATTAACAAATAAATCCATTGCAACTTCAGGAGATTATGAACGATTTTTCTTCTTTAACGGGAAAAGATATTTTCACATAATTAACCCTTTTACAGGTATGCCGGCAGATACAAATATTATAAGTGTAACTGTAATAAGGGAAAAAGCTGTATTTGCAGATGCTCTTGCAACAACAATATTTCTGCTTGGAGAAAAAAAAGCATCACAATTTATAAAAAAATATTATCCGGACACAGAATATTTTATTATATTAAAGAATCTAAAAATAATAAAGAACCGATAAAGATATTTACCAGACAAAAGAGAATGACATTAAATTTATCATTTCAATATCATAAAAAGAGAATCCCCATGATATATTATACTTTTCGTCATTATATTTTACACCGAAATTAACCTTTTTATTGAAAAAACATTATACAAAAACAATAGTAAATTTCCTTATTTACTCATTAATATAGTCATCATAAGTCAGTACAGGATTACGAGCTGCTGCGGTTTCATCCAATCTGCCGATAGCTGTATTTACCGGTGCATTCTTTAATACATCAGGTTCTTTCTCTGCTTCCTCAACAATCTTTTTAAACACATCAGCAAATTTATCAAGTGTTTCCTTTGTTTCCGTTTCTGTAGGCTCTATCATTATTGCTTCTTTTACAATCAACGGAAAATAAACTGTAGGCGGATGATATCCGAAATCAATTAATCTTTTCGCCAGATCCATTGTATGAACACCAAACTTATTAAGTTCTTCCCCGGACAATACAAATTCATGCATACATTTTCGTTTATACGGCAATTCTAAAACACCATCCAGTTTTTTCATAAGATAATTAGCATTTAATACTGATTTTTCTCCTACTGCCTGCAATCCTTCAAGCCCTATAGATTTTATATAAGTATATGCTTTTATAATAACGCCGAAATTTCCGTAAAAAGAATGAACTTTTCCTATACTCTGTTTTAAATTATAATCAAGGAAAAATTTTCCTTCTTTATTTTTAGACACAATTGGGACAGGCAAAAACTCTTTTAATTTTTCAGTCACACCCACAGGCCCGGAACCCGGGCCGCCGCCGCCGTGTGGTGTTGAAAATGTCTTATGTAAATTAAAATGAACTATATCAAATCCCATATCTGAAATCTTAACTTTACCCAATAGAGGATTCAGATTGGCACCATCATAATATAAAAGCCCGCCGACTTTATGTATTATATCCCGTATCTTTAAAATATTAGTATCAAATAATCCCAATGTATTTGGATTTGTAATCATTATCCCTGCTGTATTATCATCTACAACTTTTTTTAATTCATCTATATCAATATTTCCATTCTCATCAGACTTTATTTCAACAACTTCAAATCCTGCTATAGTTACAGTGGCAGGATTTGTACCGTGTGCCGAATCAGGAACTATTATTTTATTTTTATTAATATTTCCGTTAACCTGATGAAATTTTTTCATTATAATATTTCCGGTTATTTCACCATGTGCTCCGGCTACAGGCTGCAACGAAAACAGAACCATACCGGATATATCCTGAAGCATTTTATTAAATTCAAATAAAATCTCCAGTATCCCCTGAACAAACTCTTCATCTAATAAAGGATGTGCTTTTAACAATTTCTCATTACCTGCTATCTGTTCATTTATCTTAGGATTATACTTCATTGTACATGAACCGAGAGGATAAAAATTATTATCCACCCCGAAATTATTTCTTGACAAATTTACGAAA
Organism: uncultured Spirochaetia bacterium; assembly: GCA_964418785.1. GTDB lineage: Bacteria > Spirochaetota > JAHITG01 > JAHITG01 > CAYQNP01 > CAYQNP01. The sequence goes on from CAYQNP010000040.1 coordinate 36,639, forward strand.
TGCCTTACAAGTGATACTTCTGAAATTTCAGGTAGTCCTATTCTATCTTTTCTTATTAAATCTTCGGATATACCGGCAGATTTTAAATCTTTCTCATCTATATGTGCTTCCGGCAAATAAATTTCACTTTCTTCACGATATTCAGGTATTAATTTTTCCACTCGTTAATCACCTCTATAAAATGTTCCACATCATTATTTTCTGTAACCGATACAAGCAAAGAACTATCTGCATCATTGGATTGTATAAATTTTTCAAGCGGTAATCCGAATAAAATATTATATTTTTTAAGAAAGTCTCTAAAACTGTCTCTTTTTTCTTTTGAAGAAAACTTCAGAACAAATTCATTAAAAAAGTTCTCAGAATATTTTAATTCACCGATTTTATTTTTTAAAATAGCAGCAGCAACAGAATGTGCCTTTTCAAACAATAACCTGCTTAAATTCCTTATTCCATTTTCACCAAGTGCAGACATATAAACAGTTGCCTGCAATGCACACAGCGCTTCATTAGAGCATATATTCGAAGTTGCTTTTGCTCTTCTAATATGCTGTTCCCTTGCCTGCAAGGTTAAAGTAAAGCCTATATTATTATTTTTATCGTGAGTCATACCGACAATTCTTCCAGGCAATCGGCGCATATACTTTCTCTTCACAGCAATTATACCAAGTAATGGCCCGCCAAAATTAGGATGTATTCCAAGACTCTGTCCCTCTGCAATAGCTATATCTGTTCCGTATTCACCGGGAGATCTTATAAGCCCAACACTAATAGGATTAAAAATAGTTATTAATAATTTATCACCTATTATCTCTTTTAATTTAACAATCTTATTTTCAAACAGTCCGAAAAAATTAGGATTCTGAACAACTACTCCTGCAACTTCGTCATCTAAGTTCGCCTTTAAACTTTCCAGATCTATTTCTCCGTTTTTAGTTTTAACAACGATTATATCCAGTTTATCTGCTACATTATAAGTAAACAAAACTTTTAAATATAACGGATTAATATTATCAAAAACTACTATTTTTTTTCTTCTTTTTATTGACTTACACATATACGCAGCTTCTACAAGAGCAGTACCGCCGTCATAAAGTGACGCATTAGAAACTTCCATTCCTGAAAGACGCACTATTAATGATTGAAATTCAAACATCGCCTGTAAAAATCCCTGACTTAATTCAGGCTGATACGGCGTATATGAAGTATAAAACTCTGAACGCGATACAATCTCATTTACAACTGCAGGAATATAATGATTATAGATACCTGCACCAATGTAATATTCAACAAATTTATTTTTTTCGATTTTTTTTAAAATCTCTTTTTTTAGTTCGCTCTCAGGCAAGCCTTTTTTATTAATATTTTCAGTTTTATATTCTACATCTTTTAATTCCGGAGGAAATTCATATAACTCATTTACATCCGTTATATTCAGAAAACTCTTTATTTCCGAGTAATCACTTTCGCTATCCGGTATAAATTTCATAATTAACCTGAAACCAAATCACTATATTCTTCAGAAGACAACAAATTATTCAGCTCTTTTTTATCGTTAATTTTTATTTTTATAAGCCATCCTTTGCCATACGGATCAGAATTAATAAGCTCGGGATTTGTATTTAACTCTTCATTAACTTCTACAATCTCACCTGAAACAGGAGCTATAAGTTCAGAGACAGCCTTTACAGACTCTATAGAGCCGAATTCCGAGCCCTGCTCAACAGAAGTCTCAGACTCAGGCAATTCAACATATACAACATCCCCTAATTCTTCTTGAGCATAATCTGTGATACCCACAATATATATACCGTCATCTTCTTCTTTAATCCATTCATGAGACTCAGAATAAAATAAATCATCTAATATTTCACTCATCTAAGAGACCTCCTTTTATCTCCTTATATTATTTATAAAAGGCAATGTCACTAATCTACCTTTATAATCTTTTTGGTGTATTCTAACATCTATTTTTTCTTTGTCAAGATAATTTTTATCAATGAATCCCATTCCTATGGACTTATTAAGATTAAACGAATAGGTTCCGCTCGTGATATACCCGATTTTTTCTTCGTTGCAAAATATTTCATTATCTTGCCGCGGGACTCTGTTAGTCTCCATAATAATTCCGAACCTTTTCCGTTTAATATTATCTCTTAAACTTTCCAATGATTCTCTTCCTATAAACTCTTTGTTAAACTTAACTGTCCAGCCTATACCTGCTTCAAAGGGATTTATATCTTCCGATAAATCATTTCCATATAGCGGATATCCGGCTTCTATTCTCAAAACATCTCTTGCACCTAATCCTGCAGGCAGTATTTTATACTTCTTGCCATTTTCTAAAAGTGTATTCCATATCTCTACTGCATTTGAATTATTTACAAGTATTTCAAACCCTTTTTCCCCTGTATATCCTGTTCCGGATAATATTATATCAATATTTTTAAACTTTGTTTCAATAAAAGTATAATATTTAAGCGAATCTGCATCTCTAACAAATTCTTTCATAAGACTTACAGATTGGGGCCCCTGCACTGCTATTAATGAAAACTCATCACTTACATCATTCAAATTAACCTTATAATTCTTAGAATGATTTAAAAGCCAATTCCAATCTTTTACTATATTAGAAGCATTAACTACAAGAAGGAACTTATTAGAGTTATATTTATAAACAAGCAAATCGTCTATTATCCCGCCGTTATTGTTGCAAACAGGAGAATATACAATTTTATAATCAGGTAAATTAACCGTAGAATTAGTAATAATATAATTAACAAAACTCTCTGCTTCAGGCCCTTCTATAATAAACTCGCCCATATGTGAAGCATCAAATAATGAAATATTTCTTCTGGTATTTATTGTCTCTTCTTTTATAGAAGAAAAATATACAGGCAAACTCCAGCCGTGAAAATTTACAATTTTTGCATTTGAATCACTATACGCTTTAAACAATACTGTTTTTCTAATATTTTCCATTTTAGTATTATAAAGTGCAGAAATTATTTGTCAATAAAAATTTAATTATTATGTCTCCGGATTTTTTAAAATTTTATTAAAAAACATATAATATATTTCCGACAATTAATTAAGGAACACCATATATCTTCAATAAACAAGGAGTTTAAATGTATAATAGTACAACATTGGACAACGGAATAAAGATTTTAACATATAAAAATACTTATTCCAATTCAGTATCAGTAGGTTTCTGGATTAATGCCGGATCAATTGACGAAAAGGATTCAGAATCGGGTTTTGCACATTTTATTGAACATATGATGTTTAAAGGGACAAAAAAAAGGAATGCTTTTGATATTGCAAAAGAGATTGACAAATACGGTGCCTATATAAATGCCGGAACCACCAAGGAATACACATCCTATTATATTAAAATAGATCACAATAAAATAAAAAATGCTCTTGATATATTAATTGACATGTTGAGCAATTCTTTATTTGACAAAGAAGAATTAGAAAAAGAAAGACGCGTTGTGCTTGAAGAGATATATATGTACGAAGACTCCCCCACTGATGTTGTACACGATAATTTATTAGCTGCGATGTATCCTTCACATCAATTAGGAAGACCAATATTAGGCTCTATAGAATCAGTCTCTTCTTTCAACAGAAAAGACATATTAAGATTTTTAAGAAAACATTATACTACAGATAATCTTATTATATCTATTGCAGGAAAAGTAAATCATAAAGAAGTAGTTGATTACATAAAGAAATCTAATATATTTAACAACAGGCGCGGGATTAAATCTAAAAAAAGCAGAAAACTTGCTAAAATAACCAGGCAGGATATTATAAAAACAAAAGACTTATCACAGGTAAATTTCTGTCTCGGTTTTCCTGCTATAAAAAAAAATGACGAAAGAAGATACGCACTATATGTAATCAATACTTTATTAGGCGCATCAATGTCTTCAAGACTATTCCAGGAATTAAGAGAAAAATCAGGATTATGTTATTCGATTTACTCATTTACAAGTTTATACAGAGATTCGGGGATTCTCGGCATTTATGCCGGAACCAACTTAAAAAATTTTCCAACAGCAGTTGAAAAAATAATATACGAAATAAAAAAAATTAAAAACAACGATATTTCAGACGAAGAGATTGCAAATGTGAAAGAACATCTTAAAGGCAACATTGCACTTTCCTACGATAATAACGACACCTGGATGGAAAGTATGGCAAAACAGTCTTTATTCTATAATGATTATATACATTTTAAAGAGATAATAAAAAAAGTTGACAGAGTAACGAGAAAAGATGTAATGGAGCTGGTTAATTTACTTTTTCCGGATAATTATAAAATAATAATCTCTTCAATAGGAAACAAAAAACACAAAAAAATATTATCGAATCTGCCTCTTATTATAGGATAATTTAAATAGTGAATATTCTTATATTTACAGATACATTTAAACCCCAGATAAACGGACTTGTAACAGCCATATCAATATTTAAAGAAGGAGCAGAAAAACAGGGACATAAAGTATATATTGTTGCACCGGCTGTAAAAAAATACAAGTCTTCTGACAAAAATATTATATTTATTCCTTCTGTACCGTTCATTTTTCTGCCGGAATATAGAATAACTTTTTTAATTTCTATAAAAATACTTAGACTAATAAAAAAAACAAAATTTGACGTTATCCATACACATACACCGTTCTCTCTCGGAATAATGGGTGCTATCTGCGGAAAATTATTTCATATACCTGTTATCCATACATATCATACTTACTTTGAAGAATACATACACTATTTAAAACTTCCCGGATATATAGGAAAAGCAGTTGCAAAATACTTTTCAAAATTCTATTGTGAAATAACAGATAAAATAATCGTTCCATCTTCTTTTATAAAAGCAGTATTAAAATCCTATAAAATAAAAAGAAATATTTCTGTACTGCCCACAGGAATAGATATATCTAAATTTAAAGTAAAAAACAGAGAGAAACACATCTGGAAACACAAATATAAATTAAACCCGGAAGACAAAATTTTACTTTACACAGGCAGACTTGCAAAAGAGAAAAATCTTTATACACTTATTGATATATTTAAAAAAATCCGTTTAAAACACAGACACATAAAATTAATGCTTGTGGGAGACGGTCCGGAAAAAAATCATCTTATAAACTATGCTGTAAAACTTAATATTTACGAAAATACAATTTTTACGGGTTTTATACCGCGTAATAAGATAAAATTTCTTTATGCAATAAGTGATATTTTTGTATTTCCGTCATTAACAGAAACACAGGGATTAGTGTTATTGGAAGCAATGGCATCTCATATTCCTATAGTAGCATTTTATAAACGCGGAACAAAATCAGTTTTACCAAATTCTAAAATAATCGGTATCTCGCCTGTAAAGACAAAACAGGAATTTTTTAATGAAATAGAATTTTATTTAAACTATAAAAATTATGAGAAAATAAAAAAGAATCTTACTGATTTTGTGAAAAAATTCAATTATATGGAATCCACTGAAAAATTAATTTCTCATTATAATACTATTCTGTCTCAAAAACAGATTTATCCTGTTTTATAATAATAAACAGGATAACATTAATTACTGTAAGTACTATAAATCCGGCGAGACCTGTTACACCTATTAACAAATCATTCCCGCCTTTAAGAAGAATAACAGCAAGTCCTGAAGTAGCGTTTAAACTTCCGTGCAATACAGCTGCAGCAATTACAGACTTAGCCTTTAATCTTATATAACTGAATATAGGAGATAAAAGTATTGTAAAGATAATCATAAAGAGTACGCCGGCAACAGGATGCGCAGGATAATTATGTCCCATTAAAATAATCGGGGCATGCCATACTCCCCATACAAAACCTATAATAAAGGATGCTCTCCAGAATCCCATATATTTTAATTCATCAACTAAAAAACCCCGCCAGCCGAGTTCTTCACCGAAAGCTGCAACAGCATTAACAGTAGGACCTGCTATGAGTCCCTGAATTAAACCCAACCAGAAAGGATGCAGCGGCAAATTTTTCAAATCGGCTTTCATCCCTGCAATTTTATCTGCAGGAATTATGTTCTGAAATCTTTCAAAAAATCCTGTCATATCACTTGAATAAAACACATTGGGGAATAATAAACTTACTCCCAGAGAAGCAACTGCAACAAATAAAGGAAGCAACCATCCTGCAAACCACCAGCGATTTATATTAAATCTTACCGCCAGGGCCTCTTTTATATTCTCTTTAAAAATAATTTTCTTAACTATTAAAACAGAAGTCATCGGCATAAACATATAAATAACACCAATAACAACAGAAACAGGGGTATTCCATTTCCCGCCCCGTAAATAATATATTAATATTATACTCCAGCTGAATATAAAAGTAAAAAACAGATACCAAAATACCGGTTTATTTCTGGCTTTCATTATTATAAAATTATTTTTTTTCAACTTAATGTCAACAAATTTTATAACTCTGCCATATATAATATTCATTTCACAGAATTATTATTTTATGACAACATTATAATACAATGTCAGACCATCTTCGTCCGAGCCGACTACACTTTTTCTCCACCTAATCCATTTAACTTTCAGTTTATCTACCGGATTCCCTGTAACATAATCTGAAGAATCAAATGACTGATCAGGATTATCATTAGTTGAATATTCAAAAATCCAATTAGTAGCACTGCCGGGGACATTGGAAAAAAAAGATACAATGGAAGTTACTTTATCATATATAACAACATTCTTAGCAGGCCAGCGGCCTATATTTGAATAGACAATTTTATATGATATTGTAGCACCGGGAATCGGCTTGATATTAACTTTATTCAAAGTTATATTATCCACTTCTTTTATAATTGCAATTTCTGTGGTTAATACAATCGTAACATTAGTTACTTTAGAATACCAGCTCTCATTTGTAAAATTATAATTATCCAATGCTGTTACAGTATAGTACCAGGTTCCCTCACCCGGGAAATCAAAAAAATTGGTTTTATTAACATCTGTTATATTGGTTATAACATTATTGCGTGTAAGATTAGTTGTACCCGGTACTTGAGACCTATATATGCTGTATCTGACAAAATCAGGAGTTGTACTTTTATTCCACTGAAGTTTTACTGTTTCTTCACTAACAGAAGATAAAAGCTGAGGAATTTTAGCAGGTGCCTTAATATCTGCCGGAACAAGTAACTTAAATGGTCCGAATAACCTATACGGAGTAAAATTACTATATCCTGAAAGTCCTGAAATATTACTCTGAATAGATGCAGCAACTGTACTTCCCCACCAGTTATTACTCATTGAAATAGAACCGCCTGATATGTTAGAAAAGCACAAAATATTATTAGGGTACAAATTATTCTCTGTTAAACTTTCAAAACTACCTTCACTCCGAACCATACCATAATTATT
>CAYQNP010000041.1:0-12289 GCA_964418785.1 uncultured Spirochaetia bacterium
AGAAGATTTTAATGATACTACTTATATAGATCCGGCTTCTTATTATTCGTATACATTTAGACTTGCAGGCGGTTATGTTCGTCAGCAGAGCCATCTTACTTGGGATTGGGACGGTCCTCTGGCAGATATTCAATATTCTAAAGATGGTTCCGGGGTTTATATTATTTACGAAAAATATAATGATGTTCCGTCGTCCGGTTATGGTATGAGACCGGATGTGTTTTTATATAAAATAGATGAAAACGGTACTGCTTTGTGGACTCGATCTATATGGGTTAGAAAAAGAACTAATGTTGAATGGGGCGGCTCACGATATCCGTCCCTGACAACAGATGATAACGGTAATGTTTATGTCGTGTGGATAGATAGAAATAGTTCTACCGGTATTCGGTATGTTGCTATGCAGAAATTTAATTCTTCAGGTGTTCCGCAGTGGAATAATGGTATGGAAATATATTCTTTGACTAATGTGTATTCTGCTCAGTCACCAAGATGCGAATATTATAACGGATATGTTTATGTTGTTGCCAGATATAATGCTAATAATAATCTTATACATATGCAGAAAGTTAATAGTACAAACGGCAATCTTGAATTTACTAATCCTGTTGTTGTAAATGCTGATACTTCTGCTGATGCTGTTAATCCGGATATTAAGATAGCCGGAGATAAAGTATATGTTGTCTGGGCGCGAGGTCTCAATACATCCGTTAATGATATTTATATTCAAAGATTATCCCCGACAAATGGTTCAAGAGATTTTACAAGCGATGTTAAGGTTAATACTAATTCCGGTTATTATTATAAATATTTCTGGTACGGTAATAGAGAAGACGATGTTGTAATGGATGTAGATGATAATACTAATATTTATGTTGCATGGTCCTGCGGAGATATAAATAGCGAACAGCAGGTATATCTGCAGAAACTGGATAAAGATTTAAATAGACAGTGGACTAATGATATTAGAGTTCCCGATGTAAATGAAACTGCTGCAGCATATCCGTCTATTGCAGTTGAGCCCGGCGGTGCTGCTGTTTATGTTGCATGGATATCTCATAGAAGCGGGTACAATGATCATGGTTATCTGCAGAAAGTAAGCGGTATAGACGGTTCTATTCAATGGTCGGAAGATTTGAATATGAGAAACAATTACGGGTATTATCATGGCGGCAGAATAGACTTTTTTAACGGCTGGGTCTATACTGCCGGTGTCAGCGGCAGATTTCAGCGATTTAATAATAATGGTGATAGATTCTTTAATGGTACTAAAGTATTTTACGATAGACCCTATTTTGTTCGAACTAAGTATGATTCATTAACAGTCCTGCCGGGAGTTGTTCTGCAGGCAAGAATTAAAGAGACTTCAGTAACTAAAAATCCTTCCGGAGCGAAAGTTAAATATAGATTGGCGGGTGACGGAAATAAATGGTCTGTTTATATGGAACCTACAAACGGCGAAATTGAAGTAACTTTAACTTCAAATGTAGGAAACGATTTTAGATATGGGGCATTGCTTGATAGTAAAACTGATGTTGATACTAATTATTGGGGAATGGATTATTGCATGCTTGATCAAATTCAGATTGAAGCTACAAAAGTATACCTTGGAGATTGGAGTATAAGCCCTTATGATACAGGTGAAGATGCTGTTGGGAATCTTGTTGTGAATCTCTCTGCTGAAAATCAGAGTATTATCAAGTATGTATATAACAGTGGAAATAATAGTACTTTCGGATATTTCCTTTTGAAAAATAACGGAAATGTAAAAACTAATTTTAGAATAACCGGGACGAAAGGTACTGCTGATTGGAATGTCCAGTATTATACAGCTGTTTATTCCGGCGGTAAATGGCTCACTAATGTTAATATTACTTCACAGGTTACAAATACAGGATATATTATATCTAATGTTGGTGCTTATAATGGTGTTTCCGATATTGCAGGTATAATTGCAAAGATAACACCGTCGGCAGTTTTGGCTGAAAATGATTCATATGTTGTGAGCCTTCAGGTTGAGGCTCAATCAGGAACTAATTTTTATGCGCAGGATGTTGCATCTGTAAATTCTGTTATTAAAAATTATAAGCCTGATTTACAGGTTGGTAAATTTACAAATGCAGGTGTTGTATTGGATTATGTCGGAAACAGTATTTATAATAATACAGGTGATTTGCAGGAAAAAAATCAGAAGGCAGATACAAATGTTACTGCTGTTTACTTCGTAAAAATTGAAAATGATGGTAAAGCAGATACCATAACAGTAACAGGTACTGCGGGTGATACTAATTGGAACGTTAAGTATTATACAGACCTTACAGGCGGAACTGATATTACTTCTGATATTACGGGTACAGGACATAATTTTTCTCTTGGTGCTCTCGCCTATACCCAGATGAGAGTAGAAGTTACACCTGTAGCTCCTGCACTTGGAGAAGAATACACTTTAACTATCAATGGTGTTTCTGTTAATAATGCAGCTGAAGTTGATGCCGTAAAAATTACTACAAGACGGGTGGAGTCTAAAGTTGATCTTCTTGTTAAACGAGCATCTGATTCTTCTTATATTGGTGACAATGTATATAATACAAATGCATTAAATCAATCCCTTACAAATATTGCTGATAATGGAATGACCAACACTTTTTATATTCAGGTATATAATGAAGGTTCTGAAGCAATGAATATTATTGTAAATGCAGATTATAATAGAACATTATCAGCCGGCTGGAATGTCAGATACTTTTATAATTCTCAGGATATAACTTCTGATATAACAAATTATTATGTATTTACAAATCTTGCAGTGGGTGATTATAAAACTGTGGAAGTGAGGGTCGCTCCGCCGTCAAGTTTTGCTGTTGGGGCTAATGAAATTATGGATTCTTTTTTAATGGGACGCTCAGAAGCAGCACCATATAAATATTATAAAACAGATAAAAATAAAGTCTATACAGAATGTATAACTTCTAAAGAAGATTTAATTGCTGTTAATTCTACAAATCTTTATATCGGTAGAAATATTATAGCTAATTCATACGCTGGTCAGGATTCTTTTGAATTTATAAATCATATGCTTACTAATAATTATAATTTGATTATTTCGAATACTGCTCCTTCTCCATATAGAGTAAAAGTACTTGAAACAGCAGAAAATGACAGCGGCTGGATAGTCGATTTTACACATAGTGGGTCTAATATAAATTCATACCTCGTGACAGGCTGGATTACTCCTGAAATACCTGCTTACGATAAAATTGTTCTTAATGTATCTGTCCACCCTTCAGATATTGTTACTGCTGATATAACTAATAGATTAACTTTAAATGCTGAGTCTTTAATAAATCCTGATGATGTTGATGTTGTGAGATTTTCCACCAGTAGAATATTTCCGCCTGATTTAATGGTGAAAAAAACAAATCAGGTTGCCTATGGCGGTGATGACGAGTATGGAACTAATATCGCTTCTCAGGCTTCCGGCGGTTCAATATCGACTAATATTATTATTCAGGGTAATACAAATGATTATTGGTATCTTGTTAAATTACAGAATGACAGAACTTTGCCGGAAACAGTTGTTCTGTATGGTACTGGTTCTGATACAAACTTTATGATATCTTATTGGCAGTATATTGGAACAAATGTTAATTCTCCTGAATACAGTGATAACAGTAAATGGGTTGATATAACTTCTGAGATTATCAGAACTACAGGATATACCTTACATAGTATAAATGGTGGGACAAATATTGTGTTTAGAGTGGGCTCGCGTGTGACAAATACTAATATTAGAGAAGGTGATTCTATCGCAACAACTTTAAAAGCCATTGGAATGGCAGCCGGTTATATGGATATGATTAGATTGTATACAACTTACGGTATTGCCCGCCCTGACCTCGTTATTAATTCTAACTGGGATAATGTTTATGAAGTAAGTAATTCAACTGTTCAAATTATTACAAATATAGTAGATAAAGCAACTGGAAGTGTTGTTGATTTTGTTATACAAAATGAGAGCTCTTTGAATAAAGGAACTTTTCTTGTGAAAGGTCAGCCTGATGTTGACGATTGGATCTTGAAGTATTATGATAAAACTTCTGATATATCGGCTAATGTTCAATCTGGTGAAGGGTATACTAAAATTATGGATACTCTTACTTCTTCCACTTTGCAGATGAATATACTTGTTAATACAAATTCCTTATATACAAACGGATATCGTTATACTATGTTTTTGTCTGTAGAACCTGAAGATGGTGCTAATCTGAAAGATATGGGACTTGTTGTTGCAATTATAACTGATAAAGGTAAAGTGGATATCTCTTTGACTAATAATCTGTGGAATGATTATTATGAAAATACTTCTGTATCATCGCAGATATATCAGTATATTGAAGTTGAAAGAGGTCATACAAATAGTTTTAAATTTGTAATAGGTAATGATAGAACAGATGCTGCTGAAATGATAAGGTTTACGGGTGACGGTAATCTCGGTTCTTATTCTGTACAATATTTCTGGCTGCATAATTCAACATGGAGTAATGTGACTGCTGCCTGTATAGGTTCCGGATTTAAACCGCATGTAAGTAATAACTCTGTTGTTACTATGAAGTTCTCTGTTTCCGTGAGCACAAATGTCATAGTTGGTGATGAGCAGGCTTTTAATGTGCATTTAAAATCTCAAGGTCAATTAGAACAGGATAATGCTGTTTTCTGGGTTAAAGTGGTTGATAAAGGTGTCCCTGATTTATCTTTTAATAGCGGTGCATGGAATGATGTTTACGAACAAAATACACCTGTATCTCAAATTACTAATTTTACAATTGAAAAAGGTTACACTAATCATTATTTGATTGATGTAGGAAATGATAAATATGAAAAGGAAAATTTAAAATTAACCGCTCCCGGAAATAAGGGGGATTTCTCGGTTTTCTATTATATTATTACCAATAGTATTACAAATAATATAATAGATACTGTAACAAATAATGGTGCAATAATTCCTGTTGCAGCTAATAGTACCGCTCTTTTAAAAATTGATGTTACTTTATTAAGTAACTCTGATTATACTTTTGCTTCTAATTTTAATATTAATTTAAAACTTTATTCTCAGGCTAATACAGTAAATGATGCTGTAAGATTGGTAATATCTGTAACAGATAAAGGAATACCTGATCTGGGATATTCTCCGTCAAATAGTAATTTCTCTTTTACAAATGTATTATATCCTGTTGCACAACAGACTAATATTTTTGTGGAAAAGGGAATTCCTAAAAATGATTATATTGTATTAAGAAATAATCTTACTTTTAGAGATGAAAGATTTAGATTTTCAGGTACTAAAATATCTTCTGCAGGCTGGAATTTGAGTTGTTATGATATGCAGTATAATGATATTCCTTATTTTACGAATAATAACTATTTTACTATTTCTGCGAATTCGTCGAAAACTTTATTGTTAAATATGGCTATAGATGAAGATTCTCCTGTTAGCGGTTCAAGAGTTACAACTTTTACTCTTGAATCAAGAGGAAAACTGGTAAAAGATTTATTAACATTAACTTATACTATTACGGATAGAGGTCAGCCTGATCTGGTATATGCTGACGGACTTCAAGGTGATGGTTTGAGAGAAGAAACTTATCCTCCTATAAGCCAGGTTTTTACCAATTTAATAGAAAAAGGAGAAACTTACGAGCAGATTATTTATCTCCAGAATGATAATCCTGATAGAGGAGAGAAATTACGATTCACAGGATCCGGAAGTAAAGGCGATTTTACAGTAATTTATTCATACTGGACTAATTCTTCATGGAAAACTATTGATACCAATCGAAAAATATTTGTTGATAATAATTCTACTGCTACTTTAAAAATGCAGGTTACTCTTGCTGTAGGGAGTACTTATGATACTAATGTTCAATATAACTTCGATTTGAATTTAACTTCTCTTGGTGAACAGGTACAGGATAATATGATTATATGGTATAAAGTCGCTGATAAAGGTAGACCGAATATCGCATTCACTAACGGCAAATGGACTAATTTTGTGGAAAACACCCCTATATTCCAATCAACTAACTCTTCTATTGAAAAAGGTTATACTAATATTTATTATTTTAATTTATGGAATAATCGAACAAATAGAAGTGAAACATTTACTTTAAAAGGTAATAATTATAATAATGGTGCCGGATATTTTAGTGCCCGATATTTTATAGTTACTAATGGGACTACTTCTGAAATCTCTTCGTTGGTTTTACCGCCCGGAACAGGTTTTCCTGTAAATATAAAATCTCATGATTATGTCAGAATGATATTGCGTGTTGGATTGCCTGCAGGTGCTAATCTTGACTTAAATGAGACAATGACTAATTTTACATATCTGTATTCAGAGAACGGGTTTGCAAGAGATGCTGTGAAAATTTTAAGCAGTGTAACTGATTTCGGCAGACCTGACCTTCTTTTTGAAAATAGATTTGATAATGTTTATTATCCTGCTTCTCAGTTTACTAATGTATTAGTGGAAAAAGGATTCTATTTTACAAATTTTGTCTATCTTAATAATGATCTGAATTCTATTAGAACTTATGAGGAATATAACTTGACAGGCGCAGGCAGTTATGATGATTGGGAGTTGAAGTATTATTTTAAAACTAATAACTCTTTTATTGATGTTACTTCTGCAGTATCAAATACAGCAGGCAGAGACTTCTTTGTAGATGCTAACTCTTCAGTAACTCTGGCTCAGGTTATGTATGTACCGGAAAGCTCTTCTTACGGTTATGGAACTTCTTACTCTTTTACGAATAAATTACTCTCTCAAGGCGAACTTATTGAAGATAGAATTAGTTTTGTTTATACTGTAACCTCTTTTGCTCAGCCGGATCTATATGTAACAAACGGACTCGGTACAAATGTATATGAATCTACAACTGTTTATACTCAAATTTATACAAATGCAGTGGAAAAAGGTCTTACTAATTATATTCTGTTTATTTGCGGTAATGATAACCCTGTGCGGAGTGAATATCTTAGATTTATAGGTAATAAATCTACTAATGACTTTACTATGTCTTATTACTTTTACAAAAACGGTACGTGGACTAATGTAACTATAGATGCCACTAATCAAAGTGACGGCTTTCAGTTGCTGGTACCGAATAACTCTATTAAAACTATGAAGATGGGAATCTATCTTGATATTAATTCTTCTTATAATACCAATACTTTACATTCATTTAATGTCCATCTTAAATCTCAGGGTAAATTAAAAGAGGATAGATTTATTGTTCTTGGCAAAGTTGTTGACAGTGGTAAACCGGATATATCTTTTACTAACGGAAACTGGAATGACCTGTATGATTATGTTTCAAGCGAATCATTCCCGCCTAATTATCAAGTAACTAATTTCTATGTTGAAAAAGGGTATACTAATAAAATATATTTTAATATAGGTAATGACAGAACAGACGGCAGAAGCGAACTTATGGTCCTTAAAGGTGCTTCTAATAATAATGAATTTAGAGTCTCTTATCTTATTTTTACAAATAATAATGATATAACTGCAGAAGTTACAAGTGCTACAGGTGCCAGATTGCTCGTTGATGCTGCTAATGACCTTACTATTCTTGCTCGTGTATCTTTACTGTCTAATTCCGATAACGCACTTGGTGAAGGCTTAAATCTTAACCTTATTTTAAAGTCAATGGGTAAGTTTTTTATGGAAAAGGCTTCAATAGTTGTTTCTACTACTGATTACGGTCGGCCTGATTTATATACTGAAGGCGAATTTAATAATATCTATGCACCTGCTTCTCAGGTTACAAATATAATATCTGAAAAAGGATTTACCTTTACTAATTACATCTATATAAATAATGACCTTTCCTCAATAAGACCGTCTGAAATTTATACTTTTAAAACAAAATCCGGTACAGGCGAATGGAATCTCTCTTATTTCTTTAAAACTAATAATATATGGAAAGATGTTACTGCAGATGTTACTAATTATCGATTATTTGATGTCCCTGCAAACTCTACTTATACTCTTGCTGCTGTTATGAGTATTGCTACTGATTGCAGTTATACTACAGGAACTTCTTTGAATACTTCAATGACACTTATTTCTAAAGGTAATCTTGTTAAAGATAGAATGAGTTTTGTTTATTTTATTACTGATACAGGCAAACCTGATATCACTTTAACTAATTCAGGTAATCCGTGGGAAAATGTGTATGAAAATTCCGGCAGTGTCTCTGTTCAGATTTTTACAAATGAAATTGAACTGAAAACAACTAACAATTTCTATATGCTTATAAAAAATAATAATTCGCGCAGGGGCGAAACATTACGATTTACAGGTGATAAGGCTGGAAGCGATTATTCTTTAAAGTATTATGATATGTCTGGCGGTACCAGAACTGAAATTACATCACTCGCTACTAATGAATATGATGTTTATATATCTAATAATTCAATGAAAACTTTGCTTGTTGAATGCTATATCGGCTCTAACTCAGGCTTAACTACTAATGCTTCATGGGATGTGAGACTTAATCTTACCTCTCAGGGTAGAGTTAAAAATGATAACGCTATTATAAGATATGTGGTGGTTGATAACGGTGTCCCGGATTTAGCTATGACTAACGGTGTTTGGAATAATAAGTACTATCCTACCAATCTGCAGACAACCAATTTTTATGTAGAACCTCGAAAGATCAATACACTTGTACTTGCTGTTCAAAATGATAAAACAGAAAATGAAATCTTACACCTAAAAGCTCCCGCGGGTACTTCCTTGTTCGAGATTCAGTATTTTACCAATTCTGTTAATATTACTTCAACCATAACTAATCAGTTTGGTATGAATATCCCTTTAAATGCTCAAAGTACTCAGTATCTGCAGATAAATGTAGTAATTAATACTCAGGAAAATTATTCGTTCGGTTCTAATATAACTTTAAATATTGAACTTATGTCTGAAGCACGATTTAAAAAGGATATGGTAACCTTAAATACTATTATAACCGATTTCGGTAAACCTGACTGCAGATTAAAAGACGGTACTTTCAGTAATGTTTATTATCCGAGTAATCAGAATTATAATGTTTATCTTGAAAGAGGATGGTGGAAAACAAATTATGTACTTCTGGGAAATAATAATACGAGAAATGAAGAATTTTTATTAAATATTCAACAACCTGATACAAATAACTGGCTTATGAATGTTTATTATTTCTCTAATAATTCTTATGTGGAAATATCTGATTCTGCGTTCAGCAGTAATGGTTACTCTCTGCTTGTGGGAAATAACAGCGTGGCAACTTTAAAAACAAGAATTAAATATAGACTTGATGCAGCAACTAATTATCCTTTCGGATATGAAGAGAATGTACCTGTAAAACTTTCTTCTGCTGCACGAATGAAATATGATATGCTTTCACTCGTATACTCTCTCTCTGATAAAGGAATGCCTGACATTATGATGAATACAGGAAAATTTAGTAATGAGTTTACGTGGATTTCACCGACTGCTCAGGTGTCTAATTATATTTTTGAAAAAGGAGAAAGCAATACTTTTCAGTTTATCCTGAAAAACAGCCGTACAAATGCTCCTGAATATATGTCTTTAAAAATCGATGACTTTCAATCAGAGGGCTGGATTATAGGTGTGGAAATATATTCTAACAGTTCCTGGATTGATGTTACTTCTAATGCAATTAATACCGGTGAATATTTTACTTTACCGGCTAATACTTCTATGAGTATGAGACTGAAATTGGGTGTTAGAGCTGATAATACAAATCATCAGGCTTTTACAAATAAAGTGGCAGTAAAATTGTTCTCTCAAACACATATTAAATATGATAGAATATTGATTAATTCAATATTATCTATTCCTCAGCCTGATTTAATGGTTAAGACAGAAGTCGGAAGTCTTGTCGGAAGTGATTTTTATACAAATTATGTTAATTTTACAAATGGACAGTTTGTCCGCGGCCGCGCGTTCTACGGATATAGATTGCAATTTTATGTTAAATTACAGAATGATAATGCTATTGACGATACAATAAAAATGTATTATAAAATGCCGGATTATAATAATAAATGGAAGTTTGATATTTATGAATTGAGTTTAACTGCAACTACAAATACTAACAGCGGGTTGGTGTCAAGAACCATTTATCTTGCTAATACAAATAATAGCGGATATTTTATGCATCCAGGAGAAGAAAAATTATTCCTCGTTAGAGTTGAAATGGCAACTAAGGATGTTGATGTTGATGAGAAATTTAAACTGGTATTTTATGCTAAATCTAAAGATAATGAACTTAAGATGGATGTTGCAGGTATTGAAGTTGTGCGCCAGCCTGTTAATGTAAGCGGAAGGATTGTGTATAAAAAAACAGGCGAACCTGTTGCCGGTGCTTCATTTATGATTTTTAAACAGGATGAAAAAGGTAATTCGTATCTTGATAAGACTTTTACTTCGGATAATAACGGAAATGTAACTTTTGAATATCTGCCCGGTTCTTATAAAATAAGAGTCAAAGCCGGTGATTATATACAATACGACGGTGAAATCAATATAGAGGATGCTGAAAAATATAATTTTGGAGATATAGGACTTCTAAAATATAATGTTGATCCGGAAACAGTCAGTATTCATACTTTCCCGAATCCTGTATCAGAAGGTGAGTCTGTGAGACTTGTATATAATGTGCCTTCAGATTCTGTTGTAACTCTTGAACTCTTCGATATAATGGGACGAATTGTAAAAGTGTTTGCTGATGAACAACAAATGACAGCGGGTAAATATACTTATCTCTGGGACGGACTGAATGACGAAGGGAAGCGAGTAAAAAGAGGTATATACTTTTTAATACTTTCTGCTGATTCTAAAGTTTCAAAAACAAAGATTTTTATTAAATAACAAACCCCTCCCTCTTAATTAAATGGAGCACAGTTCTTTCTTTTACTGTGCTCCGCCTTTTTTTTAACCTTTTTCTTATATTGGTGTCTAATGTTATAGAATTAAATAAAGGAGTTATTCGTGCATAATAGTGATGAATTTATTAGAGATTTAAAGTTGAAAAAAGATTATGCGGTTAAGAATGTTTTAAATATGTATAATAAAAAATTATATTTTACTGCTTACAGATTTGTTAATAATAGAGAATCTGCTGAAGATGTTGTTCAGGAAGTTTGGCTAAAATTCTTTAAAAATATAAAGTCCTTCAGAAGTGAATCGTCTTTGTATACTTATTTATATAGAATTACTGTAAACGAATCTTTACGCTGGCTGAAAAAAAATAAAGATACTTATTCCATTAATGATAATATAAAGTATGAAACTGCTTCGGGGAAAGATGATGTTTTTGAATCTCTTGCAGAAAAAGAAGAAAAAAATGCTGTAGTTAATGCTGTAACTAAATTGCCTGAAAAACAGAAAAGCGTTGTAATTTTAAGAATGGAAAACAGATTAAAATATTCTGAAATTGCAGAAATATTAAATATCAGTGTTAATAATGCAAAGGCTCTTTATTCATATGCAGTTAAGAATATTAAAAAATATCTGGAGGAGGATAATTTGTTATGAAGTGTAAACAAGTTCAATATTTTTTGCCTGACTACATAGACAGTGGGCTTGATAATGAAGTTATGTCTGAAATTTCACTGCACCTTGACAGATGTGATGAATGTAAAAAAGAATATCAAAAGTATTTTAATGCTATGGAAAAAGTTAAGTCTTATTTTGAAGAAAAACCTCTGTATAATAAATCTGTAGAATATAAAATTTTTAATAATATAGCAGATCTAAAAAGGAGAACTTTGTTTGATGTTCTACTTAAACCTGTTGCTGCTCTTGCTCTGGCTGTTATGATTGTTTTTACTGCAGTAAAAATTGATTATTATGTTAAAAAAGAAAAAGTTAGAGGAATGGTTGAGAATGTCTTGAGTTTAAACAGTAATGTTGTGGATTATATTGTGGTAAATAATATAGAGGATATAAATAATCTGTTTATAAAAAAGTATACAGAAGGATTATTGAATGAGGCAGAAATAGAAGATGCTCTGTATAATAATATATACTCGTCTCTTTCTCTTTATTTGAATATTAAATTAAAAAATTTAAGCGAAACAGATATTAAAATTATAGAAGATATTCTCCCTGAATATGTTAATAAATACTATGATTATGTGTCGGAAAATTATGAACAAATAATTTTGTAAAACAATAAAACATTATTAAAGGAGGTAAAGAATTATGAAAAAAAATTTTTTA
>CAYQNP010000042.1:0-2547 GCA_964418785.1 uncultured Spirochaetia bacterium
TAGAACGAATTGCCGTTACTTCAATAAGAGTATCTCTTTCTTATAACGGAACAGCAGATGATAATGACTTCACAAATGCCGCACTTTTTATAGATACCGCTTCACCCGGAACTTATGATAATACTTCTGATATTCTTTTGAGTTCCTGTGCAGAACCTAATTCTGGTGTATTGTGGTTTAACTCTATTTCTGGACTTACAATAAATGCAGGTAGAGCTACAAATATTATTATTAATATAGACCATTTGTCTATGACTAATGGTGACAGTATTAATACTTATGTACTTGAAAATTGGATAACAGGTAAATCCCTTTATACTTATGAAACAATAAATTCCTTTAGTAATATAGAGGGAGTAGAAAAAACTGTTGGAAATAATATTGCTGTTTCTGTAGTTACTGATGGTACTGCCTATAATGATAGAAGTTTAACATTTGCTTCAGTCACAAATCAGGAAATACTGGCTTTTAAAATTTCTGCTATGTCCGGTTACCCTGTTGCTCTAAATAGAATTAAAGTGTCTCTCTATTATGGCGGGAATGCCGGTGATACTGATTTTACTAACGGTAAACTTTTTATTGATAATGGTACCATAGGTGTTTATGATACCGGCGATGTACTGTCAGGAACTGCTGTTGCTTCACCTTCTTCCGGTGTTTTTGTATTTAATGTTTCTTCTTTTACTTTAAATCAGAACCGAACAACAAATTTATTGTTTATTGCTTCTCATTTTTCAATGAATCCCGGAGACAGTATCAGCGGTATAATTAAAACAAATTGGATAAGAGTAGTTGATACTTATAATGATTTTACGAATTATTCAATAGGTTATGCTGAAGGAATAACCAAGAAAGTACCTGCAAAATTATATATCGCTGATGTAATAACTTCAGGAGATACATCTGATACATTCTTAACCAAATCAGATGAATACTATAAAGAATTAATAGCTGTAAAATTATCTGCTTATCAGGGTGAAAATCTTGTTATACAAAATTTGAAATTCTCTCTGGCATACGGCGGCGGTATTGGAGATTCTGATTTTACTAATGCCCGCCTTTTTATTGATACTTCAGGAAACGGAACTTATGATGCTTCAGATATCCTGTGCGCTTCTAATCTGTCTCCACCTGTTAATGGTATTGTTCTGTTCTCCTCTGTATCTGGACTTACTGTTAAAGAACTCGCTACTACTAATTTGTTAATAACTATTAATCATAAAACACTTTCTGCCGGCTATAATTTACAAACTTTTATTAATAACAGCTGGATAAATGCTAAAGGTACTTATACTACAAATTATGTCTCTTCTTCAAATAGTGCTTTAGGGGTTATAAAGCGAGTAGGCGGGGATTTATATGTCTCGGTATATACTCAGGGTGATGTCAGAATCAGAACTTTAACTAAAAATAGTGAATCATATCATGAACTCTTTGCTCTGAAATTATCTGCTTCAGCCGGAGAGCCTTTGATAATAAATCGTATTGATTTGAGTTTGAATTATATAAATTCATCGGCAAATTCTGACTTTACTAATTTTAAACTGTTTATTGATTCAGGTACTATTGGTTCTTATTCCGGAAGTGATTATGCTGTAAGTACAAATGATGATGCTGTTTCAGGGGTTGTTTCTTTCAATAACCTTCAAGGACTTACAGTACAGGGAAGCAGTAATAAATATGTTCTTTTTACTGTTGAGCATTCATCCCTGTCAAACGGTATGGGAATTAAGTCTATAAGTTTTAAAAGCAATATAAAATATTATGGAGCTTATAGCCTTATTACAAATTATGTAACTAATCGTTTTAACGGATTTGTAAAAAAATCACCGGCTCGGATATATTTAACTATATTAAATACTAATAATGCAGCACGAACTTATCTTACTTCAGCTTCGGAAAATGACCTTGAATTAATTGCTTTTAGTATTAGTGTCGGAAATGGTGAAAATGTAACTGTCAATAATATTAATATATCTCTTGATTATCAGGGTGGCGTTAATCCTACAAATTTTGAAATAGGAAAATTGTATAAAGATATAGGAACAATCGGTGATTATAATGCTGCTTTAGAAGGTATTGCCGGAGCCGTTGATGCTGTTGCTTATTTTACAAATGTTATAAAATTCTCAGGTTTATCTTTTAGTATTAAAGAAAATAGTAAAACGAATTTCCTGGTTTGTTTCGACCATAAATCTTTATCAAGCGGTGAAGGGATAAAAAGTTTTATCTCTGTTAATGCTGTAACAGGAAATGGGGACTATACTTCAGAAGGTATTACTAATATCACGAGCATAACAGGAGTTGTTAAAATTGTCGGAGGAGAACTAAGTATAACAAACATAGACACAGGGGATGTAATATCAACGAGTTTAAGCAGGAGTATAGAGAATGATAAAGAACTGCTATACATAAAGTTAAGCGCTAATGCAGCAGAAGCAATGATAATAGACAGGATAAAGGTATCGTTAAAATATAGCGGAGGAGCAGGGGATACAGATTTTACAAATTTCAGGATATATTATGATGATAACGGAACATTTGACG
>CAYQNP010000043.1:0-4286 GCA_964418785.1 uncultured Spirochaetia bacterium
GAATAGTTGTAAATCTTCAGGCAGGAAAAAAATTTGATTATCTTGGCAAATATTTACCTTCAGTTCCTGATGTAACAGTATATGTTGAAAATATTGACAGGACCTGGAAAGAGTTTAAAAATTCATACTTCTACAAAAAATATAAATTAACTCAAAACGGAAAAGATATGGAACGCGCTGTTAATTCTATAAGTGCGTCGTTTTTTATTATAGGATTGACTCTGAACGATTTGCTCGAAATCTTTTCTGAAAAAGGTATCCTTGCAATATGGCTGAATAATAATTCCGTTACAAATTATCTTTATCTTATAAGAGCTAAAAAGAAACTTTCAATGATTAACTCTCTGGTGAAAAGATTAAAATATTATGCTTATGCTAATAAAATTGATTATTCTGAAGATACATACAGTAACGCCCAAATATATAATTTTAAAAATATAGTTTTTATTGCTCAGTTAAACGATTTTTTTATTGTAAGTGATACACTTGATTATATAAAACAACCTGTTGATAATATAAATAATGAATCTTTAAGTAATTCTGTTATCCCAATGGAGCAGTCAATCTCTTATTTGAAAAATAAAAATCTTATATTCTTTTTTAATCAAAGTATATCAGAAAAGCCGGTTTATTACTCTTTACGATTCAGAAACAGTATGACAATTGAAAGCATTACTACAAATTTTAATATTACTAATTTTAAATTCAGTTCAAAAGAATTAAAATATATACCGTCTAATGCTAATTTTATTTCTACATATACCTCGTATAATGATATAAAAAATATACTATTTCAACTTCTTACAATGAGCGATACTAATGTTATTGATTTTAATAAAAATGATTATGAAGTTTTTTTTAATAAATTTTCGTTATTGCCGGTAGAAGCAGAAATTGCAGGAATGAGAATAACCGATAAGAGTACAAATTTTTTATTTGTTATAAATACAATTTATTCGAATAATTTTATAAATTTTACTAAAACAGGGGATAAAATAAAACGCAGTTATTTATACAAAGATGATAATTTTTATATGAGTAAAGTCGGCGGGAAAATATTATTGTGTAATAATAAAAAATGGTTGAAAAAAGCAGTAGACGGATATTACAGGCGTAATAATTTTTACTACTCGAAGAAAAGCATACGCAGAAAAATTCCTCGAAAAATAAATTATTTTTTATGGATGGATTTAAGTAAATATCTTACAAAGAAAGCATTGAAACATGACAAAGATAAATGGACTCTATATAATGCTTATTTAAAAACTTTCCGTAATATAATGATGATAGGGTATAATAAATCTAATTATACATATTTAAAACTGACATCATTTTCCAGAAAGAGATAATATTATGAAACGAGTTGAATTTAGAAAAGCAGTAAGGGAGAAAATACTTGTATTTGACGGAGCAATGGGAACAGAGCTTCAGAAATACGGAATGAAAAAGGGAGCCTGTCCGGAAGAATTAAATCTGGTTAATAAAGAACTTATTTTGAGAGTAAATAAATCTTATGTAGAAGCAGGTTCTGATATAATAGAGACAAATACATTCGGCGGAAACAGATTAAAATTAAAACCATATAATCTTGAGCATAAAGTAAAAGATGTAAACAAATATGCAGTTGCAATTGCAAAAGAAGCAATAGGGAATAAGAAAGTGCTTGTAGCAGGTTCTGTAGGACCTACAGGAGAATTGCTTTATCCGGAGGGGAATTTAACAATTGATGAGGCATACGATATATTTTATGAGCAAATGAAGGCATTGTATGACGGCGGTGCGGATTTATTTATTATAGAGACAATTACAGATATAGAAGAATATAAGATTGCGGTTCGCGCAGCACAGGAGTTTAATATAGGGCTTGTTGCTCAGATGACTTTTACAGAAGGGACACGAACTTTAACCGGTTCTACGCCTGAAATATTATGTACTGTTGCAGAAGGTCTTGATGTAGATGTAGTTGGAGTTAATTGCAGCGCTGGACCGGAAGGACTTTATCCTGTTATAGAAAGAATGTGTAATTTTACTAAATTGCCTGTCTCTATTCAGGCTAATGCCGGTATTCCTTATATAAAGAACGGTGAAACAATATTCCCTGCTTCACCAGAATTAATGGCTGATTATGCGGAAAAGTTTTATAATCTTGGAGTAAATATAATAGGCGGCTGTTGCGGTACAACTCCGAACCATATTTCAGAAATTGTAAAACGGGTTAAGCATAAAAAAGTATTATCCAGAAATAAGACCGTAACAGGCGGCAGAGTGGCTTCAAGAAGCAGACTGGTTTTGTACGGTTCTGAACATCCGGTTGTACTTGTTGGAGAACGGTTAAATCCTACCGGGAAAAAGAAATTAACTGCTGCTTTAAAAAATAATCAGCCCGGTTATGTGGTTGATATTGCAAAGAAACAGGAAAATGAAGGTGCAAATGTTCTTGATGTTAATGTTGGTGTGCCTGATGTAGATGAAAAGTCTTTGATGAAAAATATCCTTGAGATAGTACAGGCTACTACTCAGTTGCCGATAATGATTGATTCCTCATTTGTTGATGTTTTAAAGTCTAATCTAAAGTATATATACGGTAAGGGTATTATTAATTCTATTAATGGCAAGAAAAAAAATCTTGAAGAAATGATGCCGGTTGTAAAAAAATACGGTTTCTCAACAATTGCTTTGACTCTTGATGAAAAAGGTATTCCTGAAACTGCTGTTGAAAGAATGAAAATAGTTGAAAAATTTGTGAGATATTTTGAAGATTATAATATTGATTTGTCTCATTTAATAATTGATGCTATAACTTTAACTGTAAGTTCAAATCCTGCAGGGGCAAAAGAGACTCTTAAAACAATTGAAATGATTAAAAAAGAGTTTAATATTGCTACTTCTCTTGGAATCAGTAATATATCTTTTGGCTTGCCTAATCGCGAAATCGTTAATTCTGCTTATTTTGCTGCTGCTATAATGTCAGGACTTGATATGGTAATTATGAATCCTGCTTCAGAATTAATGAAACAGATAAAACTGGCTTCTGATTTGCTTTCGCAAAGAGATGTTGGTGCTAAAAATTTCCTTCAATTTAGTAAATCATTATCTTTAACAGATAACCAGGTAAATATTAAAGCATCTGAGCACGAGAATAAAAAAAAAAAAGATAAACTTTATGACGCTGTATTGAATGGCGATAAAGAGAATATTGTTAGTTATGTTAAAGAAAAAGAGAGTGAGTTTAAACCGCTGGATATTATAAATAATTTTTTAATACCTGCAATTACTGAAGTCGGGGATTTATATGATAAAGGTATATACTTTTTGCCTCAGTTGATACAGAGTGCCGGTGCTATGGAAAAAGCTGTTAATTATATTAAAACAAAGTTCCCTAAAAATCAGAAGAAAAAAGCAACTTTAGTAATATGTACTGTTGAGGGTGATATACATTCAATAGGAAAAAATATTGTAAAAATGCTCCTTGAAAATTACGGGTATAATGTTATAGATTTGGGTGTGAATGTTAATTATGAGAAATTGAAATCAGTTCTACAAAAAGAGAATCCTGCAGTTGTATTATTAAGTGCATTGATGACAACCACTATGATAAATATGGAAGTGATTATAAAAA
Organism: uncultured Spirochaetia bacterium; assembly: GCA_964418785.1. Classification (GTDB taxonomy): domain Bacteria; phylum Spirochaetota; class JAHITG01; order JAHITG01; family CAYQNP01; genus CAYQNP01. Next base: position 3,620 of record CAYQNP010000043.1, read on the forward strand.
ATATGAGACAGGATAATTTTAATATGCCGGTATTAATCGGCGGTGCTGTTGTAAATCAGGAATATGCAGATAAAATCGGTGCAATTTATGCCGGTGACGCTATTAATACAGTAAAAGTAATTGAAGAGTTGATTAACTAAAAAGTGGGGACGGTGCGCCTTTTTTTCATCATTTTTTATTTTTACTCATTTCTGTCATATATATTAGATAAAATAACAGATAAAACAACGCACCGTCCCCACCATTATTATGTCATTCCGAAGAGGGACGCCCCCACCCTTGTCATTCCGGGAATCCCCTCTCACTGTCATTCCGAACGGACTCCATTATGTCATTCCGAACGAATGTGAGGAATCTGCTCACGCTGTCATTCCAAAGAGGGAAGCCCCGTCCCCTGTCATTCCGAACGAATGTGAGGAATCCGCCCACGCTGTCATTCCGAGAATCCCCTCTCATTGTCATTCCGAACGGATTCCATTATGTCATTCCGAACGAATGTGAGGAATCTGCTCACGCTGTCATTCCAAAGAGGGAAGCCGCCACCCCTGTCATTCCGGGAATCCCCTCTCATTGTCATTCCGAACGGATTCCATTATGTCATTCCGAACGAATGTGAGGAATCTGCTCACGCTGTCATTCCGAAGAGGCAAGCCCAGCCCTCTGTCAT
>CAYQNP010000044.1:0-3085 GCA_964418785.1 uncultured Spirochaetia bacterium
AAAGTATAAATAAATTGTGCTCTCTGATTTACTTTATATATTAACTCCTTCTCTTTATATTGTTCCTGAAACTTTCCTTCTTTATATTTTATCTCTACATTCGCTTTTTTTGCAAGTATTTTAATACTTTCCGGGAAAGTAGTGTTTTCAATGTTACTTATAAATGTAAACATATTTCCGCTTGCACCGCAGCCGAAACAATGATAAACCCCTTTTTCTTCGTTTACAAAAAACGACGGACTCTTCTCAACATGAAAAGGACATAACCCTATCATATTTTTCCCGGAACGCTTTAATTTAACATAGTCAGATACAACATCTACGATTGATAATCTTCTCTTTATCTCTTCAATTGTACTATTATCAATATAACTCATCAGTTAATTCCTTCTTGTATAACAAAGTATAAACAGCACCGGAGCCGGTAAGTTCACTCTTATATAACCCTATGTGGGTTGCTTTAAATTCTTTTACTTTCATTATATCTAAATTAATATTCTCAATTACTTTTTCAACTTTATTTCTCTCACTATTGCTTCTCAGTTTTAACCTTGCTATTGTAATATGCGGTTTAAATTCTTTATATTCTTTCTTAAATCCATATTCTTCCAGTTTATTAATTATTTCAAGAGCAAATCTATTAAATTTAAATACTTTGTCCTTAAAGGAAAGCCACAACACTTTCGGGTTACGCCTGTTAAAATATCCGCAGGAATCCAATATAAATTCAAATTCTTCAGTTTTTACTTCACTTATAAAACCAATAATATTATTGATTTGTGCTTCATCTATATTCCCCAGAAACTTGATAGTTATATGATAATTCTCTTTCGGTATTGAACGAATAAACCTTTTTTCTTTTGTTCGTTTTTTTACTATTTTAAAAATACTGCTTTTAATTTCCGATTCAAAGTCTACAGCAATAAAACACCTGTATACTTTTTTACTTAATTCCAAAAAATTTCCCCTGATAAGATTTTCGTTTTATCATCTCATTTTTAAAATCATTAATTACTTTCTGTTTGTTTAAAACCCAGGAAGGCGCCACGAGATTATATTTATCTGTTTCCCCTGTCAGTCTTGCAATAATCATATCATCCGGCAGTAATTCAACTGTATCTGCAAGTAATTGAACATATTCTTTTTCTGAAAACAGTTTAAACTTTTCCTTTTCATATATAACCGCTAACCTTGAAAATTTAGGAATATATAGCGAATGTATTTTAACAGCATCAGGATGATTTTGGGCAACAAATCTCACAGTATCAAGCATATCATTATAATTTTCAGTAGGCAGTCCGAGTATAATATGCGTTGTTATTTTTAACGGATATTTCCTTGTCAAATTAACAGCATTTATATAATCCTCAACTGTATGCTGTCTGTTAATAAAATCAAGACTTCTACTATGTATTGACTGTAATCCGTATTCTATCCATACTTCATATTTATCCGTATATTCGGAGATAAGGTCTAATTTTTTACTGTCAATACAGTCAGGTCTGGTGCCGATTATTATTCCAACTATATCATCATTATATTTCAATGCTTCATCATATTTCTTCTTTAAAATCTCAACAGAAGCATATGTATTGGTAAACGCCTGAAAATAAACAAAAAACTTATCTGCTTTATATCTTTTTTTTAAAAAATTTTTTCCCTGTAAAACCTGCTCTTCAATAGAAATTTGTTTAAAGGAAGCACCATTACCGCTTCCTTTAAGATCACAATATACACATCCGCCATAACCTTTGGTTCCGTCACGATTAGGGCAGGTAAAACCAGCATCTATTGTTATTTTATATACTCTGGAGTTAAATCTGTTTTTATAATAATCTTTTAAAGAGTAATATATTCTATTTTCCATTATAATAAAAAAACTCCGGGATGATGTGTGGAAATAGAATATTTTGAACCTGCTCAAAAAAAGTGGGTGCCTTTACCGGCTCCCGTTTAAAATAATGATGGCTCAAAATTTCATCTATTCCATCACAGAACACCCCAGAGTAAAATTAATTCACAGTTGTATTATCGTCTACTTTTATACCAAATTTATTAGCTGCTTCACCCTCTATCCGAATTTTACCAAAATTGGCTTCAAATTTATTAACATTATCCTGCAATGCCCTGAGAAAAAGTTTTGCATTTTTCGGTGTCATTATTATCCTCGCATGTATTTTAGCCTTCGGCTTCCCCGGCAAAAATCTTGAAAAGTCAAATATAAATTCACTGTCTGAATGTGATACTATTACAAGATTTGCATACACTCCTTCTGCTATATTCTCCGGCAATTCAATCTGTATTTCCTTTGTCTGTTGATTATCTTTCATATTTTTTCCTCCAATTTTTATTTTAATTTAATCAATTTTTTTGTTCTGTCAAGTTCTTATTAGTATTTCATTTTTTTTTCTGCTTTTATCTTAGAAAATTTAATTTTTTTCTTGCTTTTTCTTTTCAACATGTTAAATTAATAGAATTTGATTAAAGGATTTAATGAATGAATCTGTTGAACGAGATTGTAGAAAGTATAGTTGAACAGGAAGGTATGAAACTTGTAGAATTAAATATTAATGACAGAAAAAAACATATTACAATTACTATATATAAAAAAGAAGGTGTAACTATAGATGACTGCGAACGCATAAGCAGAGAACTCTCTCATGACCTTGAATTTCAGGATATAGTTAGAGGAGAATATTCTATTGAAGTTTCATCACCGGGTATAAACAGAAAACTGAAAAGTATTGAAGAATATAAAATATTTTCCGGCAAGGAGATAAAAATTGTAACTGATATAGTTATAAATAATAATACATGGATTACAGGAATATTAAAAGGCGTAAATGAAAAAAATGAAGTTTTAGTTGAAAATGGATATGATTTAATTAATATAACATACATTCATATAAAAAGAGGAGAATTAATAACTCAAGTATAATCTACGGAGGTTTTGAAAAGTGAACGGAGAATTTATAGAATCTGTCAGAGAGATGTCCAGAAACAGCGGTGTTCCTGAAGAACAAATTATTGAAGCTATTAAAGAAGCCCTGTTGAAATCATATATTCGCGTAATGAAAAGTGATAG
>CAYQNP010000045.1:0-18499 GCA_964418785.1 uncultured Spirochaetia bacterium
AAGAAATCTATATATACACAATATAAAATCAAGAAATTTTTAAAATTTTTCTTGTCAGTTAAATTTAAAACTATAAATTAAATCGAATTTAAAATTAATCCGTATATAGAATTATGAATAATATAAAGATTATTATAGATAAATTAAACAACTCGAATTATTGTGTAGCATTTACAGGAGCCGGGATATCCACTGAAAGCGGGATACCGGACTTTAGAAGTAAAGACGGACTATACAGTAAGATTTCCCCTGAAGTTTTTGACTTACAACTATTTCATTCAAAACCGGAAGTATTTTATAATTTTTTTAAAGAAACATTAAACAAATTCGTAAAATACCAGCCGAACATTACACATAAAGTACTTGCAGAACTTGAGAAAAAAGGAATTATAAAGTCAGTAATAACCCAGAACATAGACAACTTACACCAGAAAGCAGGTTCTATAAATGTATTTGAAGTCCACGGCTCACTTCAGACAGCACACTGTATAAACTGTAACAAACAGTTCGATTATAAATATCTTGAGAATGAATTATTAAACAACAACAAAGACATTGTTCTATGCGACAAGTGTAATAGTCTCGTAAAACCGGATATAATTTTTTTCGGAGAATCACTGCCGGAAGATTTTAATCTTGGTCTTGCAGAGATACAGAAAAGCGACTTATTATTAATATTAGGAACATCATTACAAATTTATCCTGCAGGCTCAATGCCGATGTATGCAAACGGAGAAATTATAGTAATAAATAAAGAACCAACTCCAATAGATAATAAAGCATCTATTGTTATCCACGACTCACTTGGAAATGTATTTAATCAAATAGCAAAGGAATTAAATCTATGAAATTAAATATAAAAAATGACCTTATGAATTATAAAACATATTTGATACTGCTTCTGTTTTTAACAGCACCGGCTTATACAATTAAAATGTTTGATGTTCATCTTGCATGGTTTTTTTCTAAAAATACAAAAATAATAAAACAGGACAAATTTTATTCTAACAGAATCAAATCTTTACCCAAAAGTTATACAACTATACCTGATAAAATAATCTTTCTCAATAATTTCGGGAAAATAATAAATACTTTAACAAGAAATAAAAATATAATAATCACCGGATTTCCGGAAGATAAAGGTATAATAATTTACACTTCTACAGGCGGAGATATAAAATACATAAACGGTTCCGGTATCAAAGAATGGGAATATAAAACCTATGCTTATCCTTTTGTAATTAATGAAGATTTAATTTTACTTGTAACCGGAGAAAATGCAGGTTTTAAAATAATAGACAGGAACAAAAATGAATTATCTGAATTTAAAGCAACAGGTTCTATTGCATTAAGTTTTGACGCAGACAAAAAGAATCATATTGCCATAGGTTTCAGCAACGGTACACTTTGTCTGTACAACAGTTCATTAACACTTTTATGGTCTAAAAATTTTATTTTCGGCTCAATATATCCTATAATAAAAAAAGTCAGTCTTTCTGCACAGGGCAACTACATTGCTGTTTTAAGCGGCTTAAAAGATGAGTATATTTATATATTAAATTCTAAAGGCGAGAAAATCTTTGAATATAAAACAGGAGAAAACAGGCGGAGAAGCATTGATTTAAAATTTTCTAAAAATGAAAAATACCTACTGGAAGAGTCTGATACAGGATTTCGGCTTTACTCAGTTACAGATAAAAAATTATTATTATCAAAAAAACTCTTTAATAAAAAAAGCAACAGACAATTAATAAGTATGGATATATCAAAAAACGGCAAATTTATACTAATTGCCTATAAATTCAATAAAGAATCGACAATAATAGACTTATATAACACAGAAGGTGTACTTTTATACAGAGAATTTATGAAATACGGTTCACTGCCGTTTATAAAATTCTCATCATCAGACAATTCATTTATAATAGAGACAACAGAAGGATTTTATGTATATGAAATTTAAAAATATTTTATTAATAATATTAAATTTAATGCTTTCGTTAAATCTTACTGCATTAAGGCTTCCTGTAAAGAATGCAAAGCTAACATCCACATTCGGAGAAAGCAGAAAAGACCATTTTCACAATGGAATAGATTTTGGAGGCGGGAGTCAAAAAATATATCCGTTTATGGACGGGAATATTATATTTTACTATGACAGAGCAGATTTTCCTTTTGAAAATTATCCGGGAGGAGGGAATTTCGTAATAGTTGATCATCAGGGAAAAATGCGCTCATATTATTTACACTGCAAAGATAACAGTATAAATAAAAAAGATTTTACAGTTACAGAAACGAACTGCATAGCTGTAAGTTATGATACAGGTCATTCTTACGGCATTCACCTGCACTTTCAGATTGAAAAAATGAGCCCACACGAATTTATCAATCCGTTAATATTTTATAAAGAATTTCTCACAGACAAAACAAAACCTAAAATTAACGGGGTTTTTATAAGAGAAAATTCATCAGACAAAATTATTAGAATAGGAAAAGAGGCACGGATACAACCAACAGACAGCCTTACAATACTTCTCGATGCCTATGACAAAGTGGGCAATAAATATAAAATGGCTCCGTTTTCTATTACAGTATTTCTAAATGGAGACAGAACAAGATACTATAAATTTGACAAACTATTAATAAATGAGAACAAATATTATCTTTACCCCTCATATTCTTTTACAGATATTTATTATGGCGGGTACTATAAAGTTGCTGAATTTACTCCAAGTGCAAAAGAGTATGATATTAAAATAATAGTAGAAGACTTATGGGGGAACAGGACAGAAACAGAGAGGAAAATTATAATAAAATAAGGAGTAACATACAATGAAAAAAGAGTATGCAATAGGAGCAGATATTGGCGGTACAAATATTCAATTTTGTATTCTTGACAATACAGGAGAGATTCATGATTTTTTTTCCATTCCGTCAGAAGCACATAAAGGCAGAGCACAGACACTGAAAAATTTACTACAGGGTGTAAATAAAATATTAGCAAGCAACACAAGAACAAATTTCAAAGGTATTGGAGTAGGGAGTCCCGGTCTTATTAATGAGAAAGGTAAAGTTGTCACAGGTGCAGAAAATTTACCGGGCTGGAATGGTGCTGAAATAAAAAAATATCTTGAAAAACACACAGGACTTTATACACATGTTGAAAATGATGTTACAGCGCTTGCACTGGGGGAGGCGAAATTCGGTGCAGGAAAGAATTACAGAAATATTATTTGTCTTGCATTTGGAACAGGGTTAGGAGGCGGAATTGTTTTTGATAATAAAATTTATCGAGGCAAATACGGATATGCAGCTGAATTCGGACATATCGTTGTAAATCCTAATGGTCCTAAATGCAGCTGCGGGAATAACGGATGCCTGGAAACTTATGCTTCTACTGTGGGATTAAAACGCATTGTTAAAGAAAAACTAAAAAATAAAAAAAATTCTAAATTATTAAAATTGGCAGAAAATAATATTAACAATATAACTCCGAAACTGTTATTTGATGAATATAAAAAAAACAATAAAGAAGCAAAGGAAATAATAAATGAGATGGGACATTATCTTGGGATAGGGATAGGAATAATAACAAATATATTTGATCCTGATGTAATAATATTAGCCGGCGGAATATCAAAAGCAGGGAAAACACTTATAGATATTATAAAAAAGAACTCAGTTCCGTATCTTTTGCCGTTTTACAGGAATAAACTAAACATTAAAATATCAAAATTTAAAGATAAAGCCGGAGTAATAGGAACAGCTTCCCTGGTTTTTGAATAAATCGATTAAATTTTTTCAGCAGAAGATTTTTCAATCCAGCCGCTGAAGCCATTTGGGGTAGAAATAAACATCCAATTTCCGGAATATTTTTTTACTGATACTTTCGTACCTTCATGCAGATTAAACATAACAGTATATTCTTTGCCCGGCCCGCTTTTTACATCTATTTCTTTCTTTAAAATAATTGCGTAAGAAGATGTTTCTGTAATATAAATTTTTACTGATAAAAGAAAAAGAAAAAATATAAAGAGTCCTATTGTATAAGGAAAAATTTTATATAAGATATTATTTAATGTAATATTATTTTTCCAGAACCATTTTACAAAATAGAAACCAATAATAACTAAAAGCAGCAGATAAACAAAAACGAATAATGTATTCACAGAAAACATATTATAAATAAACATAATAATAACGGTAAACGGATTAGGCGCATTTTTTTTAAACTTATCAATACGCATAAGTGAAGCATATTTAAGATTATAATTAACATCCTTATCATCCGGCAGATAAATTTTTGCGCGCTCATAATTAAGTATGGCTTTTCCCAGTTCTTTATTTTTAAAATATGCATTTCCTAAATTATAATATATATATCCGTTCTTTATTCCTTTTTTAAGGATACTATTATAAATCTGTATAGCCTCTTGATAATTTCCTGTTTTATATTTCTCATTTGCAAGTTTAAAAAGTTCATCAACCGATGTTTTTGAAAAAACATAACCCGAAAAAATCAAGACAAACAAAATAATAATACTAAAAAATTTTTTCATACTAAACCCCGACATTTTTTACATTTTGTTCTATATTATTAAAAATAATCATAGCCTTATTAAGCAATTCTTCGTACTCATCAATAGTCGGCTTAGTCGGTGCATATCGCAGCATATTCGATTCTTCATACAACTCCGACAATTGTTTAATAATATTATTATCTATCTTCTTTGAGCGTAATATTTTTTTTATATTGTTTAATACTATCTCAGATTTAGGGATATTAAATTTATCAGAGATATAATTAATTAAAAGTTTTTCAAAGAGGGAATCAATATCAGACATATCATTTTTCTTTAATTTTTTATCAATAGCAGCCATAGTTTTTCTTGCAGATTTATAGGCTCTTGTAGCCTTAGCAAATTTAACATCTGTTTCTAATTTCAAAAGATACTTAGAATAAATAAAACCTGCAAAGAAAACAAGAACAGGGATAAGGATTAAAAAAATAAAAGCAGATGACTTATAAAAATATGTTCCCTGATTTTTAATATGCGATATATTGTCTTTAATAAACCTGATATCTTTACCAATCAATTTAACTTCCTGTCCGGAAAATGCCGGTTGGTTATTAAAATTCGCATTAGCCGGCCCCGGCAGAGCCTTTATATTGAGAGGTTTTGTTTTTATTGTTCTATATCGTTTTAAATTTATATCAAAATAAGTAAATTTGAAACTTCCTATTTGTAAATTTCCGGCAGATAAAGGAATTAATATATACTCAAAAACCTTATTACCGACTATACCGGTAGCTGTTTTATCAATATTAATAGAAGAATGAGTATCATATATTTTAAAGTCTTTCATATCCGGAGCAACAGGTGCTGATATACTTTTAATATTACCTGTACCTGAAATAATTATTTTCAGGCTAAACGGATTATTTTGTTTTATCTTTCCTTTAGAAAAAGAATATTTAATATTATATTTCCCTACAGAGCCGTTGAAATCAGGGGGTTTATTAGCCGGCAGGGGGAGTACTTTAATAGAAACCGGCTGAGTTGAGCGGGATACTTTTTTACCAAAGAAAGAGAAAAATCCCTGTACAAGCAAATTAAAATTAACAGAGTCGATTGTTTTAGTACCTGGAGAAGTAGGGAACAGTACTCTGCGTTCAAGGACAAGAGTATAATATCTATGGCCGTTATACATTTCTATTCTCTGTTTTCTAAACTTTTTAGGTGGTATATCTTCAACCCAGAAACCGGGGAAACTCGGCGGGGGGTCTATTCCGTACTGCGACAGTGATATATTACGATAATATACTTTATAAGAAAAAAGCACAGGTTCATTAACATAAACTTTTCTTTTATTTACAATAGCCCGGACAAAGACTTCAGCCTGATTATTGTTATTATATATCTGCTCCTGAACAGAAGGAGTTCGTTTTTTCTGACGGGGACGGGGTTTATTTTTTGTTACTGTAATATTAATAGGAGAAGTTTTATAAACTTTTCCTTTATAAGTAATCTGAGCAGGCGGAATTGTAAAAGTACCTGTTTTAGTAGGAATCATTGCATAATTGTAAGTGACAGAAGATGAAACAGCTCCGTTTACAAATTGAAAAGAAGAAGAAGTTCCGGCTCCATATACTTTAAAACTCGGTAAAGTTGCCAGTTCAGGTCTCGGTAAATTCCCTGCTGAGCCGGAAACTGTAACAGAATATGTAAACTGTTCTCCAACAGCAACTTCAGTAGAACTTACAGATGCTTCAACTGCAATTTCTCCTGCTAAAAGTTTACTGCTATATGCACTAAAAATAAATATAAATAGGAAAATGCTACCAATCTTTTTCAACATAACCACCTCGAGCTTTTACAGCTTTTCGCTTTTTTTGAGTTTTCTTTTCTTCGTCACGAAGAGCATCAAGCAAACGCTTTGCATCCTCTTTTGACATTTTATTCTTATCCTGCTGTTGTTCCTGATTCTGCTTCTGTTTTTTCTGCTTATCTTTATTGTTTTGTTTATTTTTATCCTGTTTATCCTTGTTCTGTTCATTTTTATTTTTAGATTGATTCTGCTGACTGCTTTGATTCTGATTCTGCTGTTTATTCTGATTTTTGTTGTTCATATTTTCCTGTAGTCTTTTTCTTGCAATTTCAATATTATACTTTGCATCATTATCATCAGGATTCAAATCAAGCGCCTGTTTATAAAAACTAATAGCTTTCAGATAATCATTCTTTTTAAAAAAAGTATTTCCCATATTATAATATATTTTTTCCTGAAGTTGTTTATCTTTTGTATTAAGCGCCTTTCTATATTCTTCAATAGCCTTATCGTATTGAGCCTGTTTATAATAAACATTACCGATATTATAATGTAATTCAGGAGATTCAGGATTATCAATCTGAGCATCCATATATTTTTTCATAGCTTCATTATATTTTTTTTCTTTAAAAAGTTCATTCCCCTTATTAACTTTAGAAGAAAACCCGGCAAACCCTGAATTATAAAAACAAAGCATAAAAAATAAAACAGAAATAATAAATCTCATACTACAGCCTCTTTTTTGCGTTCTTTTAATAAAGTTTCAATAATAAGGAGCAGTAAAGCCGGAAGCAAGAACCATTGGAACCTGTCTTCATGCTGGGTAAACTGTCTGCCGTATATGAGTTTTCTTTCTTTTTTTAGTATGTCATCATAAACTTTTTCTAATTCCAGTTCACCCGAAGTTGCTCTATAATATTTACCGCCTGTAGTCAAAGCAACTTTTTCAAGAGTAACCTCATCAAGTCTGGATAAAACAGGATTTCCGTTTCTGTCTTTTTTATAACCTATTACATTGCCTGCAGCATCTTTAATAGGTATTAATTCACCATTAGGAGTTCCTATACCAATAGTATATATAATGACGCCCTTTTTCTTAGCATATTCAGCAGCTTTTAAAACTTCACCTTGGTGGTCTTCACCGTCAGTCATCAAAATAATAACTTTATATTTGTTATCCTTCCCCGGAAATGAATCAACTGATTTTCTTATAGCCTTTGCTATAGCAGTACCCGGAGTGGGCACAGAATTAACATCAACCATATCAAGATACATTTTCGCAGCGCCGTAATCAATTGTCAAAGGACATTGCAAAAAACTCGTTCCTGCAAAAATCATAAGCCCTATTCTATCACCTTTAAGATTATCTATAAGTTTTGAAATTTCATGCTTTGCTTTTGCAAGTCTGTTAGGTTTCAAATCTTCAGCAAGCATACTTTTCGATACATCAAGAGTTACAATTATATTTAATCCCTTTCGAACAACTTTTTCAGTTTTAACACCCCACTGCGGTCTTGAAAGAGCCAGAAAAGCAAAAAATAAAGACCACAAAATAAGTACAGCCTTTTTTCTATATCTGTTGAAACTAATCTCGGTTGAAAATCTTTTTATGGTAGAAATATTTCCAAATGCAGCAAGGAATCTTTTTTTCAAATTATATCCGGCAACAAAAATAAGTAAAACCACCCCAAGTACAATAAACATTACATAAATCAGATAACTGTTATAAAATTCCATACTTACGGCACCTTAATAAGAATAATATTATCAAGCACTAAATAAAGTAACAAAAGGAAAACAGAAATCCAGAGAAAAACATTAAATTTTTCATCATATTGATAATACTGTTTTGCTTTAATTTTAGTTTTTTCAAGTTTATCAATTTTTTTATAAATTCTCCGCAAAGAGTCAGAATCCGTAGCGCGAAAGTATTTTCCGCCTGTCAATTGAGCAATCTGTTTTAAAGTATTTTCATCGAGATGAGTTAAGTATAAAGTTCCGTCAGGATTTCGTATATACTGTTTTCCGAAAACCGGGTGCTGATACGGGATAGGAGCGCCGCCGATTTTTCCTACGCCTACAGTATAAATTTTAACACCGAACGCTGCTGCTGCTTTTGCAGCTGTAATGGGATCAATAACTCCGCTGTTATTTTCACCATCTGTTAATAATATTATAATCTTACTTTTCGCTTTTGAATATCTAAGCCTGTTAACAGCATTAGCTATCGCCATACCTATCGCAGTTCCGTCAGCAAGCATATCAAATCTGACAAGATGCAAATAATTTAAAATAATATTATAATCAAGCGTTAACGGACATTGAGTAAAACTTTCTCCAGCAAAAACAATAAGCCCTATTCTGTCTGTTTTTCTGCCTTTTATGAAATCGGCTAAAACTTTCTTTGCCACTGTTAATCTGTTTTTAGGTTTAAAATCCTCAGCCCTCATACTGCCGGATACATCCAGTGCAAGCATAATATCAATTCCTTTGGCTTCTATATCTTTTATCTGCTGTCCTTTCTGCGGCCTTGCTATAGCTATAATCATAAATAAAATCGCAAGCAATTTTAATCCTATAAGATTTTTACGGATAATAAGTTTTGTGCTTTTACTCACACTGCTTTTTACTTTTTTTATATCAGGATATTTAATTGTAGAATAATATTTAAAATTTTTATCATAGAAAAATTTCCATACAAGAAAACCAAGTACAGGCAAAAAAATTATAAAATATTGCCAGCTAAGAAACCTCATTATTTACAACCCTTTTTATTCTTGTTGATTCAATTATATCTCTGGCGAACGGCACTATATTTTTAAGTTCGGTTTTTGTAGGCTTGTATTTTGCGAACTTTACAAGATCCGTATCAGTAAAAAATTTTTCTATTGCTTTAATATTTTTCTTATCAAGAAACTTATTTAAATCCCTTAAAATCTCTCCACTTGTTCGTTCCAGGGTAACTATTTTATAACGCCTTCCTATATATTCCCTTATGATTTCACTAAGTTCAAAATAAAACTCTTTAATAAGTCCCTGCTCTATATAATTTTTTGCAAGAAGTTCTTCTATTTTATTTAGAGCATCTTCGTCTTCTGGAATCGCCGGGATATTATCTATTTTCTCCTGATTAATATCTTTCTTAAATCTATCTTTAAAATATAAGAAATATAAAGCAACTGCAATGCCTATAATAAACAAAGCAACTAAAAAATATACAAAAAAATACGATTTCATCTCATACGGAGATTTTATATCTCTTATATCATCTTTATCTGTAGGTTTTCTCTCAATTGGAATAACTTTAATTAGAACAGAATCTGATTTTATGCTTTTTTCCTGCTTATCCGGAGTTAAATATTTAATATCAACTGCAGGAATCTGAAACTCTCCAAGAAAATATGTTGTAATAGTATATTCGATTCTTTTTTTTATTTTATTTTTATTATCACTTTTCATACTGACGACATTATAATCTTTGATATCAAACTTTCCGAGATTTGCACCGGGAGCAGGAAGGATTAATTTTAAATTTTTGTTATACTCTATTTCTATGTAATATTTTATGTAATCGCCGATATGAATTGTGGATTTATCAACCCCGGTTTTTAACTGAATCTCCTGTGCATTTAAAATCGAAGTACAAAAAAAGAATAACAGAATAAGGACTTTTTTCATTTTACATTCCCGTCAAAAATCTGAACTTGATTAGCACGAATCATATCTCCAAGCATTTTCTGCGACTCCTCCTGTATTCTCTCTTGCAGTAAATCATTATATACCTGCTGATAAATTTGATTTAAAGGCTGTTTATATTTATCTTTGTTTGCTTTATAATATAATTCAACATCACTCTGTGTTATCTTTATTTTATTAAAAAGTTCATCCGACATTAATTTTTGAATCATCAAATTCTTTTTTATCTCAAAACTCTTTTTTAATACATCAGGATTATTTTGATATCCTTTTCTCAAAGCCTTTCTGTACATTAATTCCTGTGCTATAAACTGTCGTAAAATTTCTTTTTTCTTTGCAGGAGTATTGTAATTTTTTCTAATATCAGCCGGAAGATTATCAAACCATTTATTAAACTCATTTAAAGTAATAATGTCTTTATCGATTTTAGCGACTATAATATCGCCTTTTTTAATTTTATTCTTTCCGGTAAGCAGTGTACTTTCTTCAAGAGCAAGCTGAGCCTCTCGGGAATGACCGGAATTTTCAAGACATTCCACTATCTTCTGGTTTATGTTATTAAGCAATGGTGTATCAGGATATATTAATTTGCTTTTATAGTAATAATATAATGCATTCTCAAAATCTTTTAAATATTCGCGATACAACTCAGCTATCATATAGTTTATGTTTGCTTCTTTCTTTTTGTTTATAGAAGAATTTTGTAGAAATTCCTTATATGCATCTATTGCCTGAGAATATAATCCTTTTGATTTTAAATTATTAGCAAGTTCAATTAAATCTTTCTCAGACAAATGAGAATTGTGATTATTAGACTTTGCAATTAAAATAACAAGTAAAATTATACTAATAAGAATATTAATAAAAGCAAGAATATTCTCTTTAATAAATTTCATATATACACCTCTGCTACTATCTTATCCGTTTCATTCTTTCTCTAAAAAAAGCAATCAATGGTTTAATATAGGAACCGCCAGTATTAATTTCCACATTATCAAGATTTATAGATTGAAAAAGTTTTTTTCTGTTCATATAATTTTTTTCAACTGTTGATTTGAATTTTTTTTGAAATACAGGGTTATCTATTTCAACTATTTCTTCTTCACCTGTTTCTGCATCTTCTAAATAAAGGAACCCGCTGCCTGTCAATGACTTTTCTTTAGGATCAGATAAAGTAAGGGCAACAAGATCATGCCGTTTATTTGCAATAGCTATTGATTTAGAATAATCAGGTGAAATAAAATCAGATATAAGGAAAACTATTGCTTTTCTTTTTATTACTTTATTAAGATATTCAAGAGCAACATTCAGATCAGTATTACTGTGTTCGGGCTGGAAAGAAAGGATTTCACGAATCATACGCAAAGTATGAGACCTTCCTTTTTTAGGCGGTATATATTTTTCAATTTTATCCGTAAATATGATCATTCCGACTTTATCATTATTTTTAATTGCGGAAAAAGCAAGCAGAGCACTTATTTCAGCAGCAATCTCTGATTTAAGTTCGTCAGTTGTTCCAAACTTACTTGAAGAAGACATATCAATTAAGAGCATAACTGTTAATTCGCGTTCTTCAATAAATTTTTTTACAAACAGGGAGCCCATTCTGGCAGATACATTCCAATCAATAGTTCTTATATCGTCACCTATATTATATTCCCGTACTTCTGAGAACTCAATTCCCTGGCCTTTAAAAATAGAATGATATTCTCCGGCAAAAACATCATTTACACGCCTGTTAGTTATAAGTTCAATTTTCCTTACTTTTTTCAATATTTCATTAGTAGTCATAATTTCTACGGCACTTCTATTGTATCAAAAATTTTCTTAATAACATCATCAGTAGTAATCTCTTCTGCTTCGGCTTCATAAGTAAGAATAATTCTATGTCTGAGTATATCAAAACCAACATATCTCACATCTTCAGGAGTAACATAGCCTCTATGATTAAGGAAAGCATTTGCTTTAGCAGCAAGAGTAAGATATATTGAAGCACGAGGAGAAGCGCCCCATTGAATAAGGGGCTTAATATCCTGCAGCCCGTAATTTTCAGGCTCACGCGTTGAGTATATAATTTCAAGTATATAATCAATAATTTTTTCATCAATATATATAGTATTAACAATATCTCTTGCTTTTATAATATCTGCAGGTTTAATTACACCTTTAATCTTAACTTTTGCACCGGTAGTATATTGCATAATGATCTCTTTCTCTTCTTCTTTTACAGGATATCCTACTTTTAATTTCATCATAAACCTGTCGACCTGTGCTTCAGGCAATGGATAAGTTCCTTCCTGCTCAATGGGGTTTTGAGTGGCTAAAACTAAAAACGGGTCATCAAGTTTATATGTTGAATCACCAATAGTAACCTGTCTTTCCTGCATAGCTTCAAGTAAAGCAGACTGAACTTTTGCCGGTGCCCTGTTTATTTCATCTGCAAGTATTAAATTAGAAAATATAGGACCTTTTTTAGTTACAAAATTGCCGCTTTTCTGATTATATATTAATGTTCCTATTAAATCTGCAGGAAGCAAATCAGGTGTAAACTGAATCCTCTGAAATTTTGTCTGTATAGCGCTTGCCAGTGTATTTATGGTTAATGTCTTTGCAAGTCCCGGAACACCTTCAAGCAAAACATGACCGTTTGACAGCATACCTATAAGAATTTTATCTATTAAATCATCCTGACCAATAACTGCCCGATGTATCTCTTTTTTTAATGATTCTACAAATTTGCTCGCTTTCTTTACTTTTTCATTTAATTCTTTTATCTCTTTATTCATTATTCTCGCCTCCTGCTTTTATTATTTCTATAATAGAACTTATTATCTCTTCTACTGCTTTGTTATCAGGTTCTTCCTGTGCATATTTAATTAAATCTGTTTTTTTAATTAGATCTATTATACGCTCCTTATTATTCACATTGATTTCATTTAATATCTTTTCTATCTCCTTTGAAGATTTATTCCGTATTCTTAAACCATATTTTTCCTCAAGATACTTTTTTAAAATTTTAATCGATAACTCTATTTTCTCTTTATTCAATCTGTCTTTGTTTAATTCTTCATTAATTTCATTAAGATACTGTTCCTCTGTATTTATTTCTTCTGTATTAGATTCGCTTATATTCTCTTTTTTTTCCTTTAACATTAGTTTAAATTTTATAAAAATCAGAACTCCCAGACCTATTATTAAAAATAAAGCAATAACAATATAAATAATTTTATAATCTTTTTGAACAACAGGCTCTAATATTTCAATAGGTATTGCCTGTGTGTCAATCTGCGCTACAATATTGCCTTTTTTATCTGTTATTGAGACAAGAATTTTCGGAAAATACGCCATCCCAATTGAAGTTGGTTTTAAAGTGTAAATATACTTTTTAACAGAAATAATTCTATTTGATACAGAAGAAGGGGAAGTTGTATTTTCTGAAGCTGTTCCTATAATCTCCATATTATGCAGTTTGTCTATGAACGGAGTAGAAAAGATATAATCATTAATATTTCCTTCTGCCTTTATCTCGACTGTAACTTTAAAATTCTGATTTAATGCAACTTTATTTGTAGAGACCCTTGCAGAAATCGAGAAAGTATTATTGGTCTGAGCAGAGACTTTAACGAAAAAGAAAAGAAAGAACACAAAAAATAAACTCATCCTCTGTCTCATAAAACTTCACCTACCAATATGATGTGTTAATATAACTACGAAATTTCCATTGTCAACCTAAAAAATAGGGACGGTGCGTCATTTTTTATTTTATTTCTTAATTATTCAGCGAAAAAACGACGCACCGTCCCCTTACTTATTGACATCCTATAAAAAATGAATTAATTTAAATAATAAAAAGCAGAGAGAGGTGGAATTATGGTTATTTTAATAACAGGTTCAACAGACGGAATCGGGAAGGCTGCTGCTCTGGAACTGACAAAATTAAACCACAAAGTTATAATCCACGGAAGAAATAAAGAAAAATGTAAAGATACTGAAAAATTTATAGAAAAAGAAACAGGCAAGCAACCGGCAGGTTATGTATACGGTGACTTATCTGAAATAACGGAAATTCATAATATTGCAAAACAGGTAAAAGACAAATTTTCAGACATAAATGTTCTGGTAAATAATGCAGGAGTATTTATGGGTTCGAGAGTTTTAAACAAAGACAAAATTGAATATACTTTTATGATCAATTATCTTGCAGTATATTTACTGACAGGATTACTGCTCGACATATTAGCCAAAAACAGTCCTTCAAGAATAATAAATGTTGCGTCGATGGCGCATTCAAGCAGTCTTGATTTTAACAATTTACAGGGTGAAAACGGATATGACGGATATACAGCCTACGGATATTCTAAATTAGCAGACATAATGTTCACATTTGCATTACACGATAAATTAAAGAATTCCGAGAAATATAAAGACATAACAGTAAACTGTTTACATCCGGGAGTAATATCCACAAAGCTGTTACATTCAGGCTGGGGGATAGGAGGTGCATCTGTAAAATCAGGAGCAGAAAGGATTGTATATATGACAGGTGATGAAGTAAAAGACATAAGTGGAAAATATTTTTTTGATATGCGGATATCAGAGCCTGCTGAATTTGCCTACAATAAAGAAGCACAATATAAACTTATGGCGATAAGCGAGAAACTGACAAATTTCAAATATTAAAACAGAATTTTCTGCTTGACTATAAATTATAAATATTTATTATTTACCAATTTAAAAAAGGAGTACATTATGGCATTAGACGAAAAAATAATTTCAGAAGCAATCATAGACAAATATTTTAAGAAACTAAAGGATTCATTAGAAGCGGATGTAATATTAGTAGGAGGAGGACCTGCGAATCTGGTAGGCTCATACTATATGGCAAAAGCAGGGTTAAAGACAGTAATATTTGAATCAAAGTTAGCGCCGGGGGGCGGAATGTGGGCAGGCGGTATTATGTTCAATGAGGCAGTAGTTCAGAAAGAAGCGCTTGAAATATTTGACGATTTTGGAATCAAATACACACATTACAGAGACGAATATTATACAGCAGACAGTGTAAATGCAACTGCGACTTTAATATCCAAAACAACAGAAGCAGGCACAACTATATTTAATTTAATGAAAGTAACGGATGTAATGTTTAGAGAAGAGAACAATCAAAAATTTATATGCGGAGCAGTGATTCAATATTCACCAATAGAGACATTACAATTATTTGTTGATCCAATTACAGTAAAATCAAAGGCAGTAGTAGACGGTACAGGGCATCCGGCTGAAATATGTTCTGTAGTAACGGACAAACTCGGGATAAAAATAGACACACCTACCGGAGGGATCCCAGGAGAGATGTCTATGTTTGCAGACATAGGAGAAGATACAGTTGTAAAAAACACAAAAGAAGTTTTTCCCGGGCTCTGGGTTACAGGGATGGCGGCGAATGCTGTTATGGGGACACCGAGAATGGGTCCTATTTTCGGCGGGATGATTCGTTCCGGCAAATTTCTTGCAGAACAGATTATACAGAAATTAAAAAATGAATAAAAAAAGATTATTACTTACACAAAAATTAAAAAAATCCAAACTCTACTGTTTCACACCGGATAAATTTGCAGGCAACAGAAAAATATTAGACATTGTAAAAAAAGAGATAGCAGGCGGAGCAGACATTATTCAACTGCGGGAAAAAAGATTATCACACAGAGATCTGCTTAAACTTGCATTAAAAATAAGGGAAATTACACTTAAGACAGACACACTTTTTATAGTAAATGATTTTATTGATATTGCTTATTTTTCTGATGCAGACGGAGTACATCTCGGGCAGGATGATATTCCGTATACTTATGCGCGCGAATTATTGCGAGACAAACTTATAGGCATTTCCACGCACACATTAAATCAGTACAAAAAAGCCCAGGAGTATGATGTTGACTACACAGCAATAGGGCCTATTTATCCTACCAGTTCAAAAGACATTCCGGACAAGCCTGTAGGTGTGAATCAGTTAAAAAAGATATTAAAATACAAAAAAAAGCCCACTGTAATTATAGGCGGTATAAAACTGGATAATCTGCACATTTTTAAGGATATGGATATAGACATAGTGGCAATAATAACAGATATTATTTTAGCAAACGATATAAAAAAACGGACTTTTTTAATAAAAACATTTTTAAACTAAATTTTTTTTATCATATAAGGAGAAATATCTTTAATAGACACAGCGCCGGTTAATATCATAACTTCTTTCAATTGTTCGATTAATTTATTAAGATAAAGTTTAACGCCGTCAATTCCGCCGCCGACAGCATAAATAGATACAGGTCTTCCGATTAAGACAGCGTCAGCACCGAGAGCGAGTGCTTTAAAAATATCCACACCGCTCCGAATACCGCCGTCAATAAAAATTGTAAGTTCTTTTCCTACTGCTTTCACAATTTCAGGCAGGACATCAATAGTAGCAGGCATAGAATCAAGCACTCTTCCTCCGTGATTTGATACAACAATCCCGGCTGCTCCTGTTTCTGCTGCAAACAGCGCATCCTTTACACTCATTATTCCTTTTAAAATAAAAGGCAGTTTTGTTGCTTTTACAAGTTCTTTAATATCATCACGGCTTTTAGGAGAAGTAGGCTGATTCAATAACTTAAAAGTTATAAAATTAGCAGCATCAATATCACAGCCAACAGCAATACTGCCGACTTTTTCCGCTTTTTTTAATCTTTCAATAATAGCATCCTGTTTTTCACGAGGTTTAAATATAGGTATTCCCCAGCCCTGAGCTTTTTCTATTGCATTTAATCCGAGCAAATACTGCAAAGGATCTGCTCCGTCCCCTACCATAGCAATTGAACCGGTATCTCTAAAACTGTCAACAATTATTCTATCGTATTCACTTTCATCAATAGCATTATCCATATTTATATCTGTTCCGGTTATTGGTGCAGCAAGTATCGGATGGTTTAATTTATATCCAAAAATAGTAACACTTATATCAGGTTCGGTAACATTATGTATAAAATGTGTTATTATTTTATACTTTTTAAAAGCCTCAACATTTTCAACAAAAGTTTCGCCTGTACCCACACTCCCCATTCCCGGAATAAGACCTCTACAGGCTTTTCCATTACATTCATCACAAACGAAGCAGGAATTTTTAAATAATTTTCTGGCTTTATTTAATATCTGTTTTTCGTCAATAGTAGGAAGGGGACCTATATCAATTTTTATAAGGGAAATTGCTTTATCAACAACTTGTAATGCTTCGCTCCGATTTCTCCCTACACCTATAACATTTCCTGCTTTTTCAACATTATTAGAAGGCTGTTTAAATATATCGCCTTTTTTTACTCTTATATAAACCAATTTTATATTTTTTAATTTTTCTGCAGTTTCAATACCGGTAATATTTTTAATATACCCTGATTTAGGGATAATTGCTTTTTCGACTGCGACTCTATTATATTTAGGTTTTAATTCGCTGTCAGCAGGGATTTCGCCGAGAGCGATTTTTATAGCAGCCTGAATAAGGTTTACGCCTGTAGCAAGTGGATAAGTATAAGCAGACATAAATCCGCCGGATAATCTTGCAGCGATTTCACCAATCATTGCGCCTTTTTCAGTTATTTTAATATCACCTTTTGCAGCGCCGACAGTAATTCCAAGGGCTTTGATACCTTTTTTCATTACTTTTACAGCATCGTTCAATACTTCTTTAGGCAGATTAGAGGGCATAATATGTCCGGTTTCAATAAAATAAGGTTCCCGTTCAATGATTCTATCGGCAATACCTGTAATTTTTATTTTATTATTAAAAATAAGTGCATCAATACTTAATTCCGGGCCGGACATATACTCTTCAACAATCAATTCTCCGCTGGGGGAACCCTGTTTAGCATGCCGGAAAGCGAATGGTACTTCATCCATTGATTCTATTTTTATAACACCTCTTGCACCCATATTATCAGACGGTTTTAATACAACAGGAAAAGAATGGGATTTAAGAAAATTATAAATATCCTCTATATTCCAGCATTCTGAAAAATCCGGAGACGGCACATTATTCTGTTTAAATCTTGTACGCATCTTAATTTTATTTGTTGCAGCCTCTGCATTTTCAAACTTTATTCCCGGCAAACCAAGCGCATTAGCAACAGCAGCAACTGTCATTGATGCATCGGTTCCTACTGTTATTACTCCGTCAATAGTATCTTTTTCTGCATATTCTCTTGCAACCCGAACAGTACCTTCTATATCTCTGGTACTCATAACAATAGGGACATCTGCTATTTTCATACCGGGAGCATCTTTATTATAATCTGTAACTATAGTTTTAAGTCCCATTTCGTGAGCAATTTCTATTGCCGGCACCTGTAAAAACCCGGCTCCGATTATCATTATTCGCTTCTTGCGTCTCATAAACTAATACCCGAACTCTATTTCTATATTTACATTGTCGGTTGTATTATTA
>CAYQNP010000046.1:0-17073 GCA_964418785.1 uncultured Spirochaetia bacterium
CCTTCAATTCCTGCGTAAGCAATAATAACGACAACGGAAAAATTATTATCCGATATTCTGCACCCGGGTTTATGTTATATAACAAAATCCGTGAATCCCTTGGAAAAGAATTTGAAAAAATTCATACAAATGTAAAAACTGTATACGAACCTGTATCCGGTCAAAGTTTTTTTGAAAAATTACAAACCCAGATGGCAAGCGGTTCTGAACCGGATATATTCTTTATGCGGGATTTTGAACTTCCTATATTCGTAGAAAAACATGCCATCCTCCCGTTAAATGATTTTATAAAAAATGACAAAAATTTTTCTCTGTCAGATTTTCATAAAATTTTAATAGACTCTTATTCTGTAAACAATACTATTTACGGCTTGCCGGGAAGTTTTACCACAGGCGTTATTTACTATAATAAAAATCTTCTTGCTGCTGACGGCTTAACTTATAAAGATATATCAAACCTGTCATGGGATAAACTTCTTAAAATCAGTTTAAAACTCACAAAAAAGAAGGACAATTTAATTAAACAGTTCGGTATTGTTCTTGAATACTATGATTGGATTACATTTATTCTACAAAATAACGGCAAAATATTTTCAAACGATAAAAAGAAATGTATAATCAATTCTAAAGCATCTGTAGAAGCAATTACCTTTCTGAAAAATCTGTTTTCCAAATATCATGTAATGCCCAATACAACAGACTTGCAGCAGTCTTCTGCATATCAGTTATTTATGCTGAATAGAGGAGTATTATTCACAGGCGGAAGATGGTATACAACTTCCTTTAACACAATCAAAGATTTTAAATGGGATATTGCACCGTTTTTTTATAATAAAAGAAAAGCCACTCGTTTAGACTCTCATGCATGGGTTATTTCAAAAAATACCAAACATAAAAAATTAGCCTGGGAATTTTTAAAATTCCTCACTTCAAAACAAGCAAATTGGGAAATGGTAAAAGTAGGTGATTCTGTCCCCATTCACAAATCAAATATTAAAAAATTTCTAAAATTAAAAAAATCAAACAAAGTATTTATTGATTCGCTATCTTATGCTTATACTGTGGATAAAGTTATGTCTCCGTATATAACATGGAGAGAAATGCAGGTTATTTTAAAAGAAGAATTTGACAAATTCGTAATAGGAAAACAGAGTGCTGAAAAAACCCTGTCCAATATAGAAAAACAGATTAACGAAAAAATATCAGAATATATTAAAGAGCAAAAATAATATTAGCATACAGGAGTTAATCAAATGAACAGATACGGAGAATTTAAAAACAACGGCTGGGAATATCACATATATAATCCGGAAACACCAAAACCATGGTACAACTATCTTTTTAATGAGAATTTTCATTCTATAATTTCTCAAACAGGAGGCGGTTTCAATTATGCAATTGATCCTAAAGTCAACAGGATTTTACGATTTGA
This sequence comes from uncultured Spirochaetia bacterium, assembly GCA_964418785.1. Classification (GTDB taxonomy): domain Bacteria; phylum Spirochaetota; class JAHITG01; order JAHITG01; family CAYQNP01; genus CAYQNP01. Next base: position 1,433 of record CAYQNP010000046.1, read on the forward strand.
CAATATTGATAATGATTTAGGCGGCAGATATTTATTTATAAAAGAAAATAAAGATATATGGTCTGCAGGCTGGATGCCTTTGAAAAAAAATTTAAAAAAATTTCATTCTGTATTCGGCCCGGGGTATGCTGTTATATCTTCTGAAAAAAAGAATATTTTTACTGAAATGAAATTTTATGTGCCGCCTGATGATACTATTGAAATCTGGGATGTAAAGATTGTGAACAAATCATCCAAACCTAAAAAAATTTCAATCTATCCGTTTATAGACATAATTGCAGGGGATGCGGATCTGGAAGCAAGATATAGGAATATTATGAAACTATATAATAAAACCGAATACAATAAAAAATTAAAAACTCTGTTATTTTATAAACTTCCGTTTCCTGCACGAGATATGGAAAATTATGCTTTTTTTATGAGTTCAGTTTCACCATCTTTCTTCGAAACAGAACGATTAAAGTTTATTGGGGAATACAGAAGCATTGAAACTCCGATTGCTTTAAACAAAGAAAATTTATCAAATTCAACAACACGCGGAGAAGATATGATAGGTGCTTTTCAATTTAATTTAACTATAGCACCAGGGAAAGAAAAAAATATACGGCTTATTATTGGATTTGCGGAAAATAAAAAATATATAAACAAAATATCTAAAAAGTACATATCTGCTGAAAAAGATTTCTTTTCTTACACAAAACAGTACTGGGAAAACACCCTGAAAAAATTATGGATTAATACAGACGATGAAGAATTAAACAGAATGACAAATATATGGGGGAAATATCAACTTCTGGGAATAACATTATGGCGCGGAACTTCAGCATACCACGGAACAGAAGGCGGACTCGGCTATAGAGACCTTGCTCAGGATGTAGAAGGAATTGCAGGTCTTAATACTAAACTTACTGAAAAAAAAATTATGAACCTCCTTGAATTTCAATACAGTACCGGAAATGCTGTATCGGGCTTTTCAATACTTGAAGGAGCCTGGGATGAAAACCCTGAAAATAAACTTGTTTCAGGAAAATCAGATGTTGCTGTCTGGCTTCCTAATGCTGTATCAAAATATATAAAAGAAACAGGTAATATAAATTTCTTAAATAAAAGAGTAAAATACCTTGATAAAGGCAGTGACACTGTATATAACCATATTATAAAGGCTGTTGAATATATATCTTCTACAACAGGCAAACACGGTTTGCCTTTGATAAAAATTGCTGACTGGAACGATGCTTATGATATGATAGGCAGAAAAAATAAAGGGGAATCTGTATGGCTTGGTGAAGCCGTATGCTGGGCTGCTCTTATTGTAAAAGATATTGCTGATTTTATAAATGATTCTAAAACATCAAAAAAAATGTACAATATATATTCAAAAATGAAAGATGCTGTAAACAAATACGGATGGAACGGTTCTCATTACATAGCAGCATATAATGATTACGGTCAAAAAATCGGGGACACATCAATCCCTTTAAACAGTCAGACCTGGGCTATTATCGGAAAAGTAGTACCTGAAAATCGATTAAAAAAAGTTTTAAAAGCTATTGATTCTCTGGATACGCCTTACGGAAACCTTTTATTCAAGCCGCCTTATCATTCCTATAACAGAAAAATAGGAAGAGTTACTGCTTTTGCAGAAGGCACAAAAGAGAATGCTGCTGTGTTTTCTCATGCAGTTGCTTTTAAAGTGGTAGCAGATTGTATTGCAGGCAGAAATAATGAAGCCTATAAAACCATAAAAAAACTCATACCTACTTCTAAAGCAAAAAACAATATTGAACGATATAAAGTAGAACCATATGTCTGGGCGGAATATGTTATAGGCAAAGGAAATAAATATTACGGTCAGGGCGCTTTTACCTGGAATACAGGCACTGCTGTATGGACTTACATAGCTGTAACCGAATGGATTTTAGGAGTAAAACCCGGATTCGACGCCATTATTTTAGAACCGCATCTGCCTGATTCATTGAGAAAGATACAAATATCCAGAATTTTCAGAAATACTCGCTATAATATTACTATTGAAAAAGGAAAAGATTCAAGCCTCAACATAGACGGCAAATATATAAACGGCAACCGCATACCTTATTTTAACGATTCAAAAGTCCATAATATTTACTACATCATAAATGTATAAACATTATTTATGAAACTTTTTTTTAATATCAAAACTTATAAGATAAAGGGACGGTATTAAAATTAAAGTTAAAAGTGTGGCAAAAAGTATACCGTAAGTAAGCGCCATTACTGTAGGTTTAAGACTACGAACATCACCGCCTATTCCATATACAGTGGGGAGTAAACCTGCTACTGTTGTGACTGTTGTAAGAATAATAGGTCTTAACCTTTTTTCTGCTCCGTTTACTATTAATTTAATTATACCATCTCTATCCAAATTCTTAATCTTTTTTATCTCTTTTTTTATCAGGCGATTAATGAAATCCACCATTACAACACTGTCATTCACTACAACTCCGCTTAATCCTATTACGCCAACTATAGCCATAAAACTTAACGGCATATTATGAATAGTAAACGCAAGCAGGACACCTACGAGACCAAAAGGAATTGTTAAAAGAACTATTAAAGGCTGAGCTAATGATTGAAATAAAAGTACAAGTATTGTATAAACAGCAAACAAAGCAAGTATGAATGCAAAAATAAGATATTTCATTGACTCCTTAGTTTCTGCTGCTTCACCTTTAAATTTTATATATACCCCGGGGTACTTGTCTTTATTTTTATAAAAAAACTGTTTAATTTTTTTTACTACTTTGCCGGAAGTTGTTACTTTCTTATCAACTTTGGCTGTAATTGTTATCACTCTTTCTCCATTATAATGATTTATAAAAGCCATAGATGAACTTTTTTTAATAGCTGCAACTTCTCTTAACCGAATTAATCTGCCCTGTTTATTAGGTATTAATAAATCTAACAAAAATTTTTCATTTCTCGTAAATTTGCTATCAATCTCCACTCTAAAATCGAGTCTCTCTTTTTCTGTTTGAATATAAGTAGCAATTACACCTTCATAAGCTGCACGAATTGTCTGAGCAACTGTAGCAACATCCATATTTAATTGAGCAAGTTTTTTATAGTTAAAAGTAAGCACTATTTCCTCTTTACCTGCTTTTTGATCGTTATCTATATCTTTAACTCCGTTTATACTTTTTAAAAGCCGTTCAATATCTTTTTGTAATCTTACACGCTTTTCTCTTGTCTCACCGCCTATTTTTAATTCAATAGCTGCACCGGGGGAAGGCCCTATTATCTGCTTTGCAAACAATATCTTCTCAAAATACGGAATTTTCTTTTTATTTAAACTCTTCCTTAAACTCCGCATAATCTCCATTACAGATCTCTCACGCTCTGTTTTAGGAACAAGATATAATGTTATTTGAGACCAATTTTCATGATTTCCTTTTGAATTAATCCTTTTAACAGTATGGTGTCCTATTGTTGTTCTCATTGAAATAAGTTCTGATTTCTTTATCTTTTTTAAAACTATCTTTTCAACCCTTTTAGTCAGTTCCTTTGTTTTTTCAAGTGAAGTTCCTGACGGTGCTTCAAGATTTATATAAAAAGCATCCGAAGTATTATCCCAGAACAAAGTATAATTCTTAATAGATTCCCTTGATATAAAAATTGAAAAGATAAAAATTAAAATAAACCCGCCTAAAACAGCATACCTGTATCTTAAAAAAAATGATAATGCTTTTCTATATGTTTTTATAACAGGATTAAACCATTCTTTCGGTTTTGACTTTATATCTTTACCGTGAGAAAGATGATTGGGGAGAAAAAAAATCGCTTCTAAAAATGAGGCTATTAAAGCTGCTGAAATTATTATCGGATAAGGCCGAATAAATTTTCCCATAATTCCTTTTACATATAACAACGGCAAAAACGCAACTATTGTTGTTAAAATAGTTACTGTAACAGGTGCCAATACCTCTTTTGTCCCCAATAATGCTGCTTCGGAGGAAGAAAATCCCTGTGTCTTATAACTGTATATATTCTCAGATATTACTATACCGTGATCTACCAGCATCCCTAATACAGTAATTACTGCTCCGAGAGAAATAAGATTTAAAGATATGTCTGTTATACCCATATATATCATTATCATAAAAATCGTAACAGGAATTCCCATTGCGGTCCAAAACGCGGATTTAAAATCAAGAAATATTAAAAGTACTATAAATATTAATAAAAAACCAATCATTGCGTTTGATTTAACAACATCTAATAAGGCAACAATTGATAATGACCTATCTTCTATTATGGATACATTAAATATTTTCGGACTGTTTTTTTTATACTGCTTTAAAAATTTTTTTACATTCTTTACTGTCTTTACTACATCTGCATTCTCTTTTTTTACTACATATAATGTTACCCCGGGTTTTCGATTTACTCTTATTAATATATTCGCATCCTTAAATCCGTCTTTAACCTTTGCTATATCTTTTATTAAAACTCTTTTTTCTTCATAACTTGAACGAATAATAACATTCTTTACATCAAGAGGTTTCTTAAACTGTCCTATTGTTACTATATTTTTTTCTTTATGTACCGACTGAAGTGTTCCCCCTGTTGCCCGTATATTCCTGCTCTGTATACTCTTTATAACTTCATTTAAAGAAATATAATACTTATTCATTTTGTCATTATCTACATATATTTTTATTTCTCTATCTCTATACCCGTTTACTCTTACTTCCCCTACACCTTTTATTTTTAAAAGTGCTGCCTCTAATTTATCGCTATACTTATAAAGTAATCTCTCGCTCTTTTCTTTATCTTTTAACCCATTTTCATTTATAGTAATTCCTATCTGGCAAACAGACATATTCTTTGGATTTGCATCTATTATTTCAACTTCTTCTACATCAGGAGACAAATCAGGGACATTAGATAATTTTCTATATACTTCATCTTTTACTGCCTGCTTATTAGCAATATCTGTATCAAGGTATATGTATATAATAGCGCCGTTTTCAAAAGATAAACTCACATAATCTTTTATTCCGTTTATGGTCCTGATTTGATTTTCAATAGGAATAACACTGTTCATCTCAACATCAATAGTACTTGCTCCCGGATATTTAACATTTACTATCATAGTATCTATATCTGTAGGGGGAAAAATCTCCTGACGCAAACTAAACATACTGCCTATTCCGGCAATTATTATCAATATTAAAATCAAAGAAACTATTATCTTATTTTTTATAAAATATTCCAGTATCTTATTCATACTCAACTCCTTCAATCAGGGACGGAGGATGATTCTATGACTTTTTCAGCTCTCTCCTCTGCCCGTTATACTACTGATATTAATTCTTATATATATATTACTGGATGAATAATCATTTTCAACTATAAATATAAAAAAGTCATCCTCCGTCCCTGATTAAAGGGACGGAGGATGACTCTATGACTTTTGCTATATGCAGAATACTATTAATTGCGCATATTATACTGCTTATTTTCTTCTTCTATACTTTCTATTTGCACCTGCCCATATAGGTACTCCGTCTTTTTCTCTAAACCTATATGTTTTTCCGTTCCTCTTAATCTCTCTCACAATTATCATATATTTTGAATTGACTTTTGTATATGAACCGGTTACTGTGATTTTATCCCCTACTTTCAAATTAACCTTATCGTTCACATACCATTCAGGACCGATATGAACAACATAAGTTTTTGTGTTTGCTTTTACTTCCAATTCAACAGATTTGTAATTTCTATTACCATAACCAAAACTATCAACTGTTTTAATTTTAACTATTTTACCTGATATTACCTTTTCTGTCCGGGCATCATAATATTGGACTGCAGCATTTTTGCGTAATCCTCTTCCATATCGTGCATACAAACCTGTTCCGCCAAGCAGAATAAACATTAAACCTAATACTAAAATTCTACTTCTTAAATGTTTCATAAACAACCTCCTTAGTTTATTTATCTATTTAGATACTTTTTTTTAAAAAAGGTTAAAAAATTTTAATATAAAAATATTATTATTTATTTAGTGCAGGAATTAAATTAAAAGTAATTGTTCTATAATCCCCTATTATACCTGCTTTATTGCTTCTGCAACACGAATTAAATTATTAAAATAAAAATATTCATTTACTATTTTAAATTTATATTTTTTCAGCATTTTTTTTAAATCCCTGGAAGCAAAGTCCTCAGCAAGAGGGCATTCAATTTTTCTGTAGAAAAATTTAGTAAAGAAAGATGCTTTATTTACATTTATTTCATTATAATCGATAATATATAATTTTCCGTTTCTTTTTATTAATTTATTAAAATTAGTTAATATTCTATTTCTATCTTTCTGAACAAATCCGTGAAGAACAAAAGATATCATTCCTATATCAAATTTTTCTTTAACATCAATTTTTTCTCTGATATCCGATTCAATAATTTCAATATTAGAAAACTTTTCTGTTTTCTTTTTTGCTTTTTCAAGCATAATTTTTCCTTTGTCTACCCCGACAAACTTTACATTAAAATTATTCATTAAAGCATATTTATTTAATATAAGAATATTTCTGCCGGTACCGCAGCCGAAATCTATTACTTTCTGATTATTTTTTAATTTTATATTTCTTAAAGCAGCATAAATAAATTTTTTATATTTTCCGAATGTTATTAAATCCATTAAAACATCATAAAAACGAGCCTCAAAGCCTTTTACTTCAACCTTAGAAACACTTTGATCAATCATTTAAAACACCCTTATTTATAAATTGATAATCTCAAGTTTTTTATTTTTTACATCCAGCACACCGACAGAAGCTGTTCCTGTTAAAATGCCGGAAGTTTCTCCGATATTTATTATCATTGTATCACCTATATTTCTTATATCCTGCTTATGTGTGTGTCCATACAAAACATAATCATAATTTCCGCTTGAAGCGAGTTCATCTATTCCTACCGGCTCATGCATCATTATAAATTTTTTATCTTCAAGTTCAAATTTATAACCGTTATTAAAAAATTCTCCGAGACCTTGAAATTTTGAAATAAGAAAAGGTCTTTCGCCGTCATTATTTCCGAATACAAATCTTATACTGCATTTTAAATCTTTAAAAGCAGAATATGTTATAGGAGAAATTATATCTCCACAATGAAGCACAAGAGCAACCCCTTTTTTATTAAAAATATCTACTGCTTTTTTAATATTATCCAGATTTTCATGTGTATCCGTCATTAATCCTACCAGCATAATTCTCACCTCTCTTACATATCAAGTGTTTTATTATATATGTCTATTTTTTCCATAACAAGAGCTTCCCAGCCGTATTTTCGTAATGTTTTTTCTCTTCCTTTTAAAACTTTCTTTTTTATTTTATCAGGATTTAAAAACACAAACTTTAATGCTTCATATAAATACGAATGCCGTTTTGATTTTGTTTCGTAATTAACAATAATTCCCCCGTCTGCTACTTTAAACGGAACATCGACTTTTTTTACTCCCATAATATCCATAGGTCCTTCTACACCGGCAGCAATAACCGGTATATTTTTAGCCAGTGCTTCTACAATTGTAATCCCGAAAGGTTCTATTATTGAACTGAGTATAAAAACTTTTGCGAGCTGAAACAGACCTATTTTATCTTCCTCTGTAATATTCTGATGTATTGAAATGCTGTCCCTGATCTCTTTATCTTTTATTTCAGATATTAATTTTGTTAATCTCTCATAATACCATTTATTTTTTTCTTCAATCATCCCGCAAATTACAAACGACATTTTATAATCTTTTCCTTTCAATTTTCTCAAGTCTTTATATACTCTTGGATAAGCCTTAATTATATACTCAATACCTTTTGACGGGTCTATTCTATTAAGATTAAAAATTAAATCTCCTGAAACATTATACTTCTTTTTTATTTTTTCTAAAATTTTATTATCAAATCCCGGGTGATTAATAAAAACAGAAGATACACCGCTTGATATTATTGCAACTTTTGTTTTTCGAACTGTTTTAGGGAAAAGTTCTGTAATCTGCTGTTTTACTTTCTTGCTTCTCACAATTAAATAATCAGAATTTTTTATGGCTATCTCTTCCATTTCTTCCATAATCTTAACGAATTTAGCACCTGCTCCATCCTTTGCTTTTGCTCTTTCAGAAATCGATTCAAAAGTATGAATAGAAGTAACTATTTTTAATTTGGTCTGTTCTTTTAATTCCTTTGCCATAGACGGAACAACAAAATGGCCATGTATGTGAACAACGATATCATCTCTGTTTTTATAATGTTTTACTAAATAATCAACAGCCCGATTTTTAAATTCTGTAAGTCGGTCTATCTCCTGCTGTTTTGTACCTTCAAAACAGGAATTCAAATTTTTATAATCTTTTGGCCGAAATCTTACAACTTTTATTTTTGCTTTTCTTTTCTTTTTATCCGGATTATAAGGATCTTCCAGAGTTATTGTTTCTTTCAATTTATTCTTTCCAAGCCCCATAGAAAGTACCAGAACTTTATATCCGAGTTTTCCCAATTCTCTTGTCAATTCAACAACATGAACTCCGCCGCCGCCGGAAATACTTCCTATATATTGTGCTGATACTATAATTATCTCTTTTAATGCCATTTTTTCCTCCTTGACAAGTATATTCTACATATTCCGCTTAAATATATATAAATATTATTTCTAAGTCAAATTTTTTGTTTATAAAGCATTGAAAGAATTTTTTTATCTTTTTTTAAATACAGTTACTCTATTATTTTCAGTATCAGTTATATACAAATTACCGAGTTCATCTGCAGCAACATCAGATGGTTCGTCAAATAATCCTTTTGATTCGCCTGTACCGCCGCCGATATATGTAAAAAAATTACCATCTTTGTTAAAAATCTTTACATAATTTCCGTCAATAACATATATATAATTTTTATCAACATAAATCCCTTTCGGTGCATTTAATTCGTCAATCTTATATCCAAAACTTCCTATAGTTGCTTTCTTATTTCCCAAAATGTCATATTTAACAATACAATGATTGCCAGTATCACTCACATAAATCTCATCATTAAATATATAAATATCAGAAGGATTATTAAATAAGCCGAAAGTACTTATATATGTACCTGCAGATGAAAACTTTTTAATATGGTTGCGTATTTTATCCACCACATAAATATTTCCGCCGGAATCACAAGCCACGCCAACCGGCTGAATTAAGGTGTTTGTATTATAATCACCTATAAGAAATTTCACATTTCCGTCAGAATCAAATTTCTGAACTCTGCCGTTGTACATATCAGCTATAAACATATTATTTGATTTATCAACAAAAATATTTATCGGCACTTCAAACTTTCCTGCTGTATTACCTTCTGTTCCAATACTACCGCCGGAAAGCCATGCCCAGATATTACCGGATGTATCAAATCTTTCAATACGATTATTTCCTGAATCCACAACATATACTGCTTCTTTATTTCCAATTTTTTTTATATATATTCCATAAGGCTTTTTAAATGCTCCTAATGTTGAAGATGACAGATCTTCTCCCCACTCTCCTGAAAATTCGTACACACTGCTTCCGGAATTATACGATGGTCCCATTTCAATGAATAAATCTTTATCCCCGCAATGTGTAAGCAGTAAACTTAAAATTATAAGTATAAAATATATCCTTTTTATCATTCTAATCCTCTTTATCACATTAAATTAAAATATATAATCAATAGTAAATTCCACATTAATTAAACTTTCATCAATAAGTTTATCAGCATCAAAAAATGCATTATCTCCTCTATAGCTTCGTTTTCCATATTCCATCGAAATATTAAACATCATAGGTCTATAAGGAAAACCGAGTCCGACTGTTACTGCAGAAATATCATAAGCAGGATCTAAAGGATACGGTTCATAATAATAACCTATTCTTACAGGGATACTGTTTCTTTTTGATTTTCCAACCAGATGTTCAACTCCCATTCTATAAGATATAGTATCTCTTGCACCATTTGGCACAAACGCAGCAGAAGAGCCGTACTTTACTTCATACTTAGACCACTTTGAATAAATAACATCAAAAGCAAACTGAGTATCATAACGAATAAAATTCTTATATACAAAACCGCCGCCAATACTCATTGGAATACTGTAAATATTTTCTATCTCATCTTTTTTTTCGCTTAAATCATAACCTAAATCTAATCTACCGCCTATTGAAAACTGTTTAGTAAACGGGATATAAACTCCCATATTCATTTTAAATCCGGAATAAGAATATTCTTCTGAAGTTTCACCTGTAACACCGTAAGTATTATTATCATATACTATTTTTTGAACAAGAGTTTTTCCTCCGCTTAAAACACCTGCACCGAAACCCACTGAAAATAAATCAGGGATATTTATTGAAAATGCTCCGCCATATAAAGTTATGCTTCCATCAGATTCTATACTCTTTGTACCATAACTATAAGAGGAGATTTCAGGAATAGAATGTTCCGATTTATAATTCAAATCATAAATCGGAAGCATACCGAAACCAAAAGAGAGATATTCAAACAGCTGTCCGCTGATAAATGCAGTTAATACATTTAAACCTGTAAAAGATGAATCAAAATATGCTGAGGATTCAAAACTCATTATGTGTTCAGAATTATGCATTATTCTTCCGCCGATGCCGAAAATTATATCTTTTACATTATACAAAGCAGCAGGATTTCCAAGTATTGCCGAATAATCATCACTACTCGCTATGCCTGTACAACCCATTCCAAGAGAACGAACACCATAAAAATTTATACTGTCAGGCAAATTGTTTATTCCAAGATAACTTAATCCGTAAACTGAAAAAGAATATAAATAAACTATTACTATTGAAAAAATAACTTTTTTCATTCTTATCTCCTATTTTAAAATTTATAATTTATCTGTGCTCTGAAATCATATTTTGAAGCTCCAAGTATTGTATCTGAACTTGTATTCTCACTATCACTGTCAAGTGAAGTTGTTATATCAGATGCATTATAAAAATGTGTCCTTGCAAGTTTTAATGTAAACTGCATACCTTTTGAAATTTTATCGCTTATTAATATATACATTCTGTTACCCTTACCGTAAAAAGCATTGCTTGCCATATATTCCGGAAGGTCATTTTCGTATTCCCATATTCCTGCAGCAGATAAAGTATCAAAAAAAACATTTCTTAAATATATTTTTAACCTTTTGGTCATCTGATATCGTATATCGCTTAAAATTAAATCACTATTATATCTTACATTTACTGAAGGAATAAATGTCATTGCATTTTCATAATAAATTTTAAACTTTACAGCTTTTACCGGTTCCCATTCAAAAGTATTTCTCAATCTCCAATCATTATGCACCCAATATAGTTCACTACCTGTCCCGAAAGGATTCATACTTTTTTCTTTCTCTTCTATTTTATACTGCACAGAATATTTAAGTTTTTTATATATTCTATGCTCTATTTTCCCGTAAGCCTCAAATCCATACGGCGGCATAGAATTATCGTAACTGCGCCATATTCTGCGAAAAACATCAACATAACCCCAAAACTTTGTATCTCTGTTATATTTTATTTTTGTCCCGAACATAAAACCTTCTTCATTTCTATCGTCAAATTCATTAAACCCGCCGTTATCAAAACTGTAAAAATCCGGTTCATATCTCCTATACAAAAATACAAGTTTTGCTTCTTTTAAATCAATAATATCACCTATTACTATACCGAAACTTTTATCAGTATCTGTTATATTATCTTTATACGGATCATAAGTTATAGGGTTTGGAATTTTTGGAAACAGCGATACAGCAACTTCGCCGAAAATATTCATCCCTTTATAGATAATATCAAAATCAGCACCTGCTTGAGAAATATTATCACCTCTGAATTTATAATAATAATCATTTCTTACATCTTTTTTAAACGGCAAGTCAAATTTTGAATGCTGATATACAATACCTATACGCGTAAACTCATTTATATTATAATCTATTTTCCCTCCGAACATTGTTCTGGTAAGTTTATCCTTTTTTTCAAGATCAGAAATACTTCTATAATCAGAATCAGCCATATCAAAAGAAGTAACAACGAGATGATCTCCTTCATTTTTTTCTCCAGTATATAAATCTTCAGTACTGGCGCTATGTTTCTTATATGAAAAAAATCCATATATTTTTAGAAATTTAATCGGCTGAAGCTGCATAGCTGCTCCTTCATAATATCCGTTTTCTGTTCCGGTTAAATCAGGCCTCAACCCTTTATTTTTCTGTTTAGCAGGTTTTACTATTTCACCGCCTTTCATAGGGTCTGACGGGGAAAAGACAAGTCCCTGCCCTGAATAAATTCTATAATCTCCAAGTATTAATTTGTTCAAAATCCAGAAATTCTGAATCTGTACATAATACTTCTGAGCATCATTCCATTTAACTTCGCCGGCATCCCGCTCTATCATTATTCCCCCGTCAAAATGTTCTCCATAATTTAGAATTAACTTATTCTTTACTCCTATAGGCCATTGATAATAATCACTGTAATACTCTTCAGAATATGGGGCAGACAAAAGATATCTGCTTATAAATTTTCCGTGTAAAGGTAATTCTTTTTTCTCTTTAGCTTTTTCTTTTGCAGTAACAACCTTCACAAACGGTAAAAGTTTTCTATACACATCCTCATCAAGTTCAGGAACTTTTGCAAGCTCTTTTATACTTTTAAAACCGCCTCTTTTATCACGATAACTTAAAATCTTCATAGCATCTACAGCTGTTACCCACGGAAATTCCTGTAAATCATCCATAGTTGCTTTGTTCAAATCTAACGGATTATCTTTATATTTCTGTAATACCTGAAAATCTTCTGCATCTTCAGAACTGCTTTCAGCGCCCTCGGCTATTTCTGCTTCTATTTCGTCCACATCCACTGCTTGCTGCAGCATCGCTGGGGGCTTTAAAATAAAATATTTTTTTATTTTTATTAATTTATATTGTGACATTCCGGGTAAATTTAATATCTCTTTAAAATCTTTTATATATTTTTTCTGCTTTTTATAATTATATATTGTTTCTGCATCTTTTTCTGTAAGATCTATTAAACGAAAAAATCTCTTTAAATACTTTAATTTAATTGTATTAAGATTTCTTTTTTTCTTTGTAAATAATTTAAAAAATTTTTTATCTGCTTTAGACATTTCTGCATATATCTGTCCGCAACCTATAAAAAAAATCAGTAACAGTAAAAACAGTTTTGTATAACTTTTCTTCCTCATATTTTACTTCTCACCAACTAATTTTTTTAGTTTTTGCATAACTGTATCATCAACACCTTCAACATTTTTCAAATCATCAATAGAACCGACTCCATTATTTTTCTTTATATATTGAATAATCTTTAAAGCAGTAATAGGTTTAATGCCTGCCTGAACCATATCTTTCATTTGTAAATCATTAATATCAAGTCCCTGTTTTACTTCCTCTTTTTGTCCTTTCTCTTCTTCCTGTTTATCACTTACAGTAATCATATTTTTAATTTTTGCAAAAGTTTTAGGTCCAAATCCTTTAACCTTTCGAATATCTTCTATTTTCTGGAAAGGCCCGTTCTTTTCTCTGTAATCTATTATCCTCTGAGCAGCTTTAGGCCCTACTCTTGGTATCTCTGTTAATGTATCCAGATCTGCTGTGTTAATATTAATCTTAGGACCTGAATACTCAATTGCAGGCTCTTCTTTACTTTTCCTTCGTGAACGTTTCTCTCCATAAATATCAGTACGATATGAACCAAGAGCTATATTCATTGATATTATATGTTCTCCACCCAATTCATTATGTGATAAAAAAGCATAATCAATATGAAACATTGAATAATTAATTCCCATACCTATTGAAAATTTTGTTGGTTGGGTCTGAACTCCGCCGCGTAAATATATATATTTGCTGAATCTAAATTCAGAGCCTGCTCTTATCTGTAAAGGCAAATCTACAGTTTTATATAATTCTGCATTTATATCAAGGCCTCGAGCAGGATGATACTTTACTCCAATACTCCCGGCTTGATTTAATTCCTGACCTGTGCCTGTGCCTATTTTAGGGCCATTTATATTATATCCCATAGCACCTATACTTATATTTTTTGCTGCCCTTCCTATAACGCCAACATCAACTCCAAAACTTCCTCCGTCCCCGTAGTCAAAAATACTTAATTTGTAATACTTTATATTATACCCCAATCTTAAAACTCTGCCCAATGCCATTGAATGAGTAAATCTGAATGTTGTCTCCTTATATAATTCAAACCCAAATGAATCCATGCTTATACCAATAGAATGAGTTCTTAAAACAGGATATACAAGGCCAAAACTTAAAAAATTTACAGAATCTATTCCCTCGAGTGATGAGAATAACGAAAAATAATTTGCTCCAAATGATAATCCTTTTATAAAACCTATGCCGGCTGGATTATATGCAGGAGAATAGATATCATTTGCTGATGCTACATAAGCACCGCCCATTGCTGCCGGTTTTGCACCGCTTTCCCTTGATTCAAATGCTCCTTCTATATTTATACTCCACATAAATATTATTATTAATATAAATGCTCGTTTCATATCTTTTCTCCTTTTCAAATAATAACATTACAGTTTGCCGTTAACTATAACTAAAGTCTTTGCACTTTTTGTAAAGTGTCCTGTCTTATCATTAATATAATTAACATAAATAAAATATATTCCCGGTTTCAATTTATTCCCGTGCTCATCTCTGCCGTCATAATATACTGAATTTATTCCATTCCCTATCTGATATGCGCTTTTTATTTTTCTAACTTCACATCCGCGAGAATCAAATATTTTTAAATCAATAAGTCCTGCTAAACTTGTATTTATATCAATTTTTAATAATGAGTCATCACTAACATTAAAAATCGGCTGTGATATATCTATTTTTATCTGAGGTTCAATTATACTGTTATCAAGCGATGCTTTATAAACACTGTTAATTTCTCCTGGTGTTGCTTTAATTCCGTTATTAACATACTTCGTTGATAAAGACCCGGTCCAGCTGTTCTCATTATACGACTCAAAGTCGGGATTTACTCTTTCTAATGACTGCATATAATCCAGATCATAATCTCCATCATTATAATACATTACATCACAAATTTTGCCTGACGAATCAACAAGTTTTAAAATACCTTTTGTAGAACTCAGAAAACTTGTACTTGAAATAACTTCTTTATACTTACTTTCTGCTACTTCCGGAAAATCAGTATGAAAAGCATCTTTATCCTGTACTAATACATAATAAGACTTTGGCGGGATAGAAATATTTGATAAAATAATATTTGTAATAACAGTATGTGTTTCCGAAGGTGTAATTTTATATATAGCCCAATTCTGTATACTTATATTATTATCACTATTATTATATAATTCTATCCACTGTCGGTTTTTATATGATGATTCATATCTGTACATAATTTCATTTATAACAATATTGTTATCGTTTTTTTCATAATCTTTAAAACTAACGGTAATCGAATCATTATCTATTTTTTCACTGCTTAAATCTTCTGCATATATAGTAATGTCTTCCGGTTTCTTACATAATATACCAAAAGAAACAACTCCGTT
>CAYQNP010000047.1:0-3339 GCA_964418785.1 uncultured Spirochaetia bacterium
TAAATTGATTATATGTCATTATTGTATTTTATAGGAACAGTATATTTATTCAATGAATAATTTGCTTATTTTTTTGTCTAACTCTTTTTTTATTTTTTTTGGATTATCTGTTTTTTCCGGTTCATTATTAAAAATAATAAAAGGCAGATTATAATTTTTAACAGTTATAAAATCTTTGTCTTTACTTAATTTTTCAAAGTCATCTGTTTTATATTGTTTCATAATTGAGAAAGGGACAATATGATGCAGAATGCTGTCAGGCTGTGACGGATCAAAGCGTCTTTTATTTTTTCGCAGGACCTCTTCATAAGAAGCATAAATATAAATAATAACAGCACGCTTTAAAATATTATTATTAAGCAATGAGAGAGCCTCTTTATATGCATTTCTTCCGCCTCTGGAAAATTCTATAAACAGGGTATGCTTCTTAAAGAAGTCATCGCTGTTGTAATTTTTTTTAAAGAAATTGTTTATGTCATTTATTAACTTTTTGTAAGTCTCTTTTGATTTGACTGCATATCCGCCTATTTTTATTTTTTTCGTATCAAGTCTTTCTTTCCCCCGTTTTTCTCTTGAATCATCTTTTTCACCTCTTGCCCATAGAAATTTGAAGTCATCAATCTCAACTATTTTTGATATTCCATATAATTTTTTTCTTTCGGATAATTTTAGTTTTTTAAAAAAATCAATTACTTCGGATTTCCCTGCTGCGGGGCGGCCTAAAAATAGAATTATGTCTAATTTCTTTTTCATATTTATATGATATATTTTTAAATTCAGAAGTCAAGAATTAAACAGCATAATTCATATTAAAGGGCGTTGAAAATCATAAATAAGGCAGCAAGGAAATTAGTGTATGCAAAAATTTTTTTTAAGTTTTTAGGTCTTGATTTTAATGAAAGTTTCCCGCCTATTATTCCTCCGAGTATTGTAACGATAGATAATGGGACAGCATAATGCGGGTTGAAGTCTCCTTGTATAGCATGTCCGAGAAAGCCCATAAAAGCAGTTGCTGCAATTAATGTTGATGCCGTACCTACAGCAATATGCATTGAAACTCCGCATGCTAATACTATTAAAGGTACAAGGAATGAGCCTCCGGATACACCAACCATCCCTGCGCCGAAGCCTGTTAAAACAGCAACCGGCAAGGCTATCCATAGATTAATAATATATTCCTCTGTCCCTATTTTAATATGTATTAGGCCAAAGTGTTCCTTTTCTGTTTTGCTGTTTCCATCAGAAATAGGAAACAGCATTATTAATCCGGAAATAAATAACATTCCGCTAAATATTAATTTTAAAAGGACTCCGCTGAATAAATGTGAGAAATATCCCCCTAACAGCGCCGGTATTGCTGTAAATATTCCTATTAAGATTGCAAGCTTCCAGGAAACTGCGCGTTGTTTTTGAAAAATAATCATTGCAGCAATTGAAGCGGTGAAAAGTATAAACTGCCCTGTGGCTGCTGCTTCGTGTATAGGTATATTTGCCAATGTAAGAATTACTACATAAAAATTTCCCCCACCTTTACCTACCATTGTCATAATAACAGCTACAGTGAAAATAAGAATACCTGTTATGATTAAATTAATCATTATTTATTAACCTATAAAATATGACCCGGCAATACCTATGCCCATCCCAAGAACCGCTGACATTAAGGTTATTGGTATAATTGCTTTTTTATCCTCTGCTGCGACCATAAATAATACCGGAACAGCAGAGATTTCTCCTATGATTAAACCTTTAAGCCATGCAGATATATCCCAGGACACAAATGGTATAATAAGACCTAATACGACCCAATGAAAAAATGCTGAAAGATTTGCAAACTTGTTCATTTTTTGAATCAGCATTGGAACAGTATCTATTATACCTGCGATTATCCCTATTAGCAGTGCTATTAAAATATTATTCATAATCACCTCCTTACTATAGTTTAATATTGATAATTTTTTAGTCAAGAGATTTTAGTGTATATTCTGTCAATGAGCCAATAGATGTAAAAAACAGGGTAAAGTATATAAGTTATGGATATTCAAAGAATCAGATGAATGGTATATATTTTATGATGTTAGCAGTATACTGGATAAGGATGAGATGATATAAGCAAATTATATTTTCAAATTGAGATAAAGAGTAAGATAAAATTAGTTGAAATTCTCTTTTACTCCTATATATTTTATATATGAAAACTTTATTTATTACCGGAGCATCAGGCTTATGGGGAAGATTCTTATTTACTTATTTTTCAGCAAATCCAAACTATTCTGTGTACGGAACTTATAATACTTCAGATGAGAAAATAAGCAATAATAAAATTCATCTTGATATAACAGATTTTGAAAAGACAAAAAATATATTAAAGGCAATAATGCCGGATATAATAATACATACAGCAGCAATATCTAAAGTAAAAATTTGTGCAGAGAATAGATTTCTTGCAGATAAAGTAAACATAAAGGCAACAGAAAATATTACAGAATGGTGTGCCGAGTATAATAAAAAACTTATATTTTTCTCTACAGACATGATATATAACTCTGCAGACGAAAGCATATTATTCGCGGAAACAGATGCAGCAAATCCTTCAAATTATTATGCAGAAACAAAATTAAAAGCAGAAGAAGTTATTCAAAATATCTTCAATAATTATATAATCTTACGAGTGGCCTTAAGCTACGGACATGGGGACCCCAGGCACAAAAGTTTTTCTGATTGGCTGTATGACAATTTAAAAAACGGGCAAAACATAAATCTTTTTATTAATCAATGGAGAACACCTATATATATCAAAGACGGAGCTAAATTTATTGACAGGTTAATTACTCTAAATAAAAAAAATCTGATTCTGAACTTTGGGGGGATTGACAAAGTTAACAGGGTTATGTTCGGTACTTCATTTGCTAAAGTATTTAAATTAAATTTAAATCTAATAAACAAAGTAAAAGTAAATTCTTCAGACTACAGTGCTACAGCGTCTATTAACAGTGCTATGAATATTTCAAAAATAATAGAAATCACACATATTACTCCTCACTCAATAGAAGAAAACTTTTTTGATTTACATACTACCCTAAAATCAGAATAAAGATAAAAATCGTTTTGAACTTCTGAAAGAAAAATAAATTTTTAAACTATAAAACAACAGAAATACCGTGCTCCCCCTGGTAACGATCTATTGGCTCATCGACAACAAATTTGATTTTTTCACTTGACATTTTTAGAAAAAGGATTAGAATATAGCAATGAAAATTATAACAGTAAATAAGAATGCGAAAAGGTTATATAAGATAGAGGAAGAGATAGAAGCAGGAATAGAGTTATTAGGGCCTG
>CAYQNP010000048.1:0-7802 GCA_964418785.1 uncultured Spirochaetia bacterium
AGTCAGACTCAATTTTATAGGTGAGATTCATACTCCGTATAAATTTAATGCTCCTTATCAGCCTATAGATAATGACAAAGGAAAATTTTATATAGAATTAAATAAAGAATATCAGGACGGGTTATTACGATTAAGTAAATTTAAATATATATATGTTATTTACTATTTAGACAGACTGAAACAAAGCAGGAAAGAGCTGATAATAGAGCCGAATTGGCTGGAAGGTTTTAGGACAGGAATATTTTCAAGCCGTTCTCCAGCACGGCCTAATCCTATAGGTTTAAGTGTAGTGAAGATTAAAAAAATATCAAAAAATATTATATATACAGGCGGCCTTGATGTTTTCGATAAAACACCTTTGCTTGATATTAAACCGTATATAAAAGAACTTGATTCAAAGAGTGATGCAAATTATGGGTGGGTTGAAAATTTCAGTGATAAAGAACACCTCATACTTCACTTGAAAGGTATTCCTCATAGCCATTAAAATAAGTGTGCTCTGCATTAAGCAAAGCACACTTAAAAAATTTATCTCTCTTTTATTTACTGTTTTTCTCTGTGGCGGCAGGAGCAGGATTGTTGAGTTTAATTTTCGGCCGGGTATTTTTCCCATTGTTTCCGCCTGCTTGCGGTACACTGCCTTGAAGTATTGGCCGAATAGCATCGTCATTTTCTGTAATAGTGTATTTATTCTTTAATTTGTCAATTAATTCAGCAATCTTTTTATCATACTGTTTTAATGTCAATTGATATTTAATCTGTTTTCTTGCCATTTCCGGATCAGCATTCTTGAAATATTTTTTGTTCTTATTATAAAAATCGTCTATTTCTGCTTCACTTACCTTTATATCTTTTGATAAAAATTTATCTATATATGCTTTAAGTATTATCTGCTGAGTGGAGAGTTTAATCATATTTTTTACATCTTCCTGTTTATCGATTTTTAATTTTTTTGCTTCCTTTAAAATTAATTTTTCATTAATCATATCTCTCAATACAGCTTTTCTTTCTTCAAGGCTGTTTCGTGCCTGCGGAATTAAATCCGGCTGTTGCGCATATTTTGCCTGTAAATAGTATTCAAATCTGGTATTAAAATCAGAAAGAGTTATTTTCTCTCCTGCTACATTTGCAACTATAATCTCTTTTTTCCCGCACATCGTTAGAGTGCTTACTGCAAATACAAATAAAATTACTAAAAGTAAACTTTTTTTCATAAAAAACTCCTTTTTAATATTGAATATGCAATAATATATCCGTTAAATAAATAATGGCAACCTTTTTTTTAATTTTTTTATAAAATTATTTTTTTCAACAATAATATATATTTTATTGTTTTTAAATGTAGTTGAAGGGATAACCTTTTTTATCCATTTTTTTGATATTTTCTTTACTAAAATTTCAAAAGTTATTTCATATCTGCTTCTTTTTGCTACTTTTATATATTCTGCACTCATTAGTTTAAGGTAGATTTTTATATAATAAATATCGAATAAAGTTTGAAGTTCACTGGGAATATTTTTCCCGAACCTGTCTGTGATTTCTGCAAATAAATTTTCTATTTCAGTTTCTGATGAACATCTGTTTAATTTTTTGTATATCTCAATTTTGATATTTGTGTCATGAATAAATGAGTCGGGAATAAATGCATTATAATCAAAATCAATAACAGGGTCAATCTCTTCCGCAATTTGTTCTCCTTTTAGTTCTTTAATTGCATTTGTGAGTATTTTTGAATACAGTTCAAGTCCAACCGACATTATATTCCCGTGTTGCTGTGGACCGAAAATATTTCCTGAACCTCTTATCTCAAGATCTCTTAATGCGATTTTATAACCTGAGCCTAATTCTGTATACTCATAGATTGTAGATAGCCGTTTGTATGCAAGGTCAGTTATACTTTTTTCTCCCGGATAAAGAAGATATGCATAAGATATATTTTTTGATCGTCCGACTCTACCTCTTAATTGATATAATTGAGATAACCCGAATCTATCTGCCCTGTTTATTATAATGGTTTGTGCATTAGGTATGTCTATCCCTGATTCTATTATTGTTGTACTGACTAGTACATATGTTTTCTTTTCTATAAAGTCTATCATTTTTATTTCCATTTCATCAGGATCCATTTGTCCGTGCACAACAGAGATTCTTGCTTCCGGTACAATCTTTTTAATGTAATTTGCAATGGGCTGAATGGTTCTGACTCTATTGTGTACAAAATATACCTGCCCGCCTCTGTTTAATTCTTTTATTATTGCTTCTCTTATTATTTCAGGGGAAAATTTTGATATTACTGTTTCTATAGGTATTCTGCCTTCTGGTGCTGTGTCCAGAATACTTATATCTCTAATCCCGCTTAATGACATATATAATGTTCTTGGTATAGGTGTTGCACTCATTGTTAATACATCAATAGTTGCTTTTATGATCTTTAGTTTTTCCTTGTGTAAAACCCCGAATTTCTGCTCTTCATCTATAATTAAAAGTCCTATATCTTTAAATTTTACATCATTGGATAATATCCTGTGTGTGCCTATTACTATATCTATACTCCCGTTTTTTAATCCGTTCTTTATCTTTTTCATCTCTTTTGAACCTGTAAGTTTGCTCATCATTTCTATTGTTATAGGATAACTGAGTAATCTTTCAGTAAATGTGAGATAGTGTTGCTGCGCCAGAATGGTTGTGGGAACAAGAACTGCTACCTGTTTTCCGGACATAACAGCTTTAAATGCAGCTCTAAGCGCAATCTCTGTCTTCCCGTATCCTACATCCCCGCAAAGCAGTCTGTCCATAGGTTTCTCGCTCTCCATATCCGTCTTTATCTCTTTTATTGCTTTAATCTGATCCGGAGTTTCTACATAGGGAAAAGATGATTCAAACTCTCTTTGCCATTCTGTATCTTCAGGAAATTTAAAACCTTTTAATTTCTCGCGCTGCGCATATACTTTTAATAATTCTTTTGCAACTGTTATAATTGATTTTTTTACTTTTAGTTTTGTCTTCTGAAACTCTTCGCTTTTTAAATTGCTTAATTTAGGAGAAACATTTGAATCGCCGATAAATTTCTGCAACATGTTTATTCTTTCTAACGGCAGATATAATTTTACCCTGTTGGCAAATTCAAGCTCAAAATAATCTTTCTTGCTGCCATCGGTTTCAATCTGTTTTATACCTTTAAATATTCCTATGCCTTTCTCTATATGTACTACATAATCGCCTTCTTTTAAATCATAAATACTTTCAAGATTCTGAGCAAGAATTTTTCTATTGTCTCTGGAATGCTCTATCCTTATCTTGCCGAAAAATTCAAAATCCTGTATGTAAAAATTTTTGAATGTGCTGTTTATATATCCGTGAGATAATACCCCCTCTGCAAAGTTTATTCTACTGGTATCAATGGAGTTGTCTCTCATTGTCTCTCTTATTTTTGTTAATTCATCTTTATATTCGGAAATAAATGTTATGGAATATCCTTGATTTAAATATTTATCAAAATCGCTTTTTAATTTTAAATAGTTCCCTCCGTAATTACTTATAGGCTCTATCCTGAATCTGATCTCTTCTTTTTTGTTAAAAGGGAGAATACTGTATTCCACTATCTTGTAGGAGCGGAGCAGTTTCTCTTTTATCTCATCAGGTGAATAAAGTATTTTTTCAGGATTAACAGCAAAGTTATTCTCTTTTATTAAATCTTTATATTTCTTTTTATATGAAACCTTAATGTCGTATATTATGTTGTTGATTTTATCAGTATTAGGCATAAATACAATATATTTATCAGTATAATCAAGGATACTGCTGTATTTATTATATAAAAGAAAGAACAAATTTTCCGGAGAAATAGAGCCTCTATTTATTAATGTATGTTTCATCTGTTTAAGTTTTTCAGGATCTGCTGCCGGGAGATTCCATAATTTTTCCGGTGTTTCGAGTATTGTAAAGTAGTGCTTTATGAGGTTATTAATTTTTTTCTCTGCTTTTTTTATGTTCTCTTCAGATAGGATAATTTCCGAAGCAGGCAGCAAATATATTTGTTTAATCTGTTCTGTTGATTTCTGTGTTGAAGTGTCAAAAAAGCGTATATCTTCTAAAATATTGTCGAAAAATTCAAGGCGTACAGGTTTTTTATATATGGGAATATAAATATCTATTATATCACCTCGTATACTGAATTGTCCCGGTTCGTAAGTTTTGCTTTCATTGCTGTAATTGTAATCAATTAGTATCTTCTTGATTTTTTCAAAATCGTATTCTTTCCCTGTTTCTAAACTTATTATTAAATCTTTAAGATATTCTTTATTAATGGTTGTAAATAAGATATTTTTTACAGTTGTAATTATAATATTTTTTTCTTGCGGCGGATACATTAAATAATATAATAATTTTATTCTCTCAGTACTATTTTGTCTTATAAACGGTTTATTGTCGTACGGTAAAATATTAATTTCCGGGAAAATAGTTATATTAATGTTTTCAGCAGAATTGTTTAAGAAGAATTTTATGTCATTAAGTAATTTTTCTGTTTGTTTGCTGTTTTCTGCAATAATAAGTATGTTATTATTAAATTTATTTTCTATTGCTGCTGTAATTTCTGCAAGAGGAGCATTATCAATGCCTGATATATAAGAATGTTCACTGTTTTTCAATTTATCTAAAATCATACTATGAATAAATTTAATTTTATATCAAAATCAAGAAATTTATAATTAAAAAGAGCAAGTAAATAATCCTTGCCTTTTGATTTAAAAACAGTATAATATAAAGGAATATTATGGGTGAAAAGATAAAAGTAATGGTAGTAGATGATTCTGCGTTTATGCGCCGGGCTTTGTCTAATATTATTAATAGTGATGATAATTTATTAGTTGTAGCAACTGCAATAAATGGGGATGATGCTATTAAGAAAATTCCAATTGTCAAACCGGATGTTATAACTCTTGATGTAATTATGCCTAAAATGAATGGTCTTGAAACTTTAAAGTATATAATGGAGCATTTCCCTACGCCTGTAGTAATGGTGAGTTCTCAGACAGATGAAAATTCTGATGTTACTGTGCGTTGTCTTGAATTAGGGGCTCTTGATGTGGTTCATAAACCTTCAGGCTCTGTTTCACTTGATATGTATAAAAAAGAAAATTTGATAATAGAAAAAATTATTCATGCTGCAAAAGCTAATCTAAATGCACATAAAGAAGAAAAAACACCTGAAATACTGAAAAGTATTAATAAAAGTAATGATAGCGGGATAAAGAACATTGTGGGGCTGGGAATATCCACAGGAGGCCCTAAAACCTTATTGAATATAATTCCTGCATTACCTGAGAAATTAGGTGCTCCTGTTCTGATTGCTCAGCATATGCCGGAAAATTTTACTAAATCATTCGCTGATAGATTAAATGAATTGAGCAGAATATATGTTAAAGAAGCTGAAGACGGAGAAGATTTAAAAAATAATGTTGTGTATATTGCAAAAGGAGGACACCAGTTATTGCTGAATAAAGGCAGACACGGTTATTTTTTAAAAGTTGATAAATTGCCTGAAACTATTTATAAACCGTCAGTAGATTTATTGCTGAGTTCAATAGCTGAAAATTTTAACGGGAAAATGATAGGCATTGTTATGACAGGTATGGGAAGCGACGGCTCTATAGGACTGAAACGGCTTAAAGATAAAGGCGGATACGCTATTGTACAGGATAAAGAAACTTCTGTTGTCTGCGGTATGCCGTGTGCTGCTCGTAAAGTTGTTAAGGTTGATAAAGTCCTGCCGTTTAATAAAATACCGGAGGAAATTGTTAAATTTTTAAATAATGGATAGTTTATGAAGTATGAAATAATTTTAGAAATTAACGAAAATAATACCTTCCCTTCTATACTTGCAACAGAAGTTTATTCTGATTTGAGTAAAAAATTTAACATAACATCTATTGAACCTGATATATTTTCTGATGAAGATATTGATAATATTTTTAAATTTAAATATATAGGGGAAAGTAGTGAAATAAAAAAACGAGAGATAAATTCTCTTATTAAAAATATAAAAAAGAAAAAAGATGTTAAAAATATTTCTATTAATGAAATAAAAGAAGATAATAGTAAAAAAGAAGTTAAAGATACAACTGTTGAAGTTAAACAATCAAAAAAGGTTGTTCAGGAAAGTAAAAGTGTTCGAGTGGATGTTGAAAAACTTAATAATCTTGGAAATCTGCTGGGAGAGTTTGTAATTAATCATTCTACTACACGAGAACTCATTAATACTATTTATAATTATTCTAATCTACCGGCAGAAGTGGAATTAACAGTTAACAATTTAATAAAGAATATAAGAAAATCCGAATTAATTCTGAAGGATTTACAGTATGTAACATTAAAGATGAGAATGCTCCCCATAAGTATTCTATTTAACAGATTCCCGAGAATAGTGAGAGACCTGGGTAAAAAGTTTAATAAAGAGATAGAACTTATTATAAAAGGCGGAAATACAGAGATAGATAAATCATTAATTGAAGAGCTTAATGATCCGCTTATTCATTTAATAAGAAATGCTGTAGATCATGGTATTGAAGATAAAGCAGAAAGAGAGAAAAAAGGGAAGCACGGAACAGCAACTATTACTTTAAAGGCATACGAAGAAAGTGATCTTATTGTAATAGAAATTTCAGATGACGGCAGAGGAATAGATGTAGAAAAAATTAAGAACAAATTAATTAAGAATGGTATAAAAAGCAAAGAAGAACTGGATTCAATGAGTGACAGAGAAATAATAAATTACATATTTCATCCGGGGTTCAGTACTGCTGAAAAGGTTACAGATTTATCAGGCCGCGGCGTGGGTATGGATGTAGTTAAAAATAATATAAGCAGATTAAACGGTAGAATTGATATTTATACCGAAAAAAATAAAGGTACTACTTTCTATCTTAAATTGCCGCTTACTTTATCTATAATAAATGCTTTACTCGTTGTTGTTGCAAATGAATTAATCGCTATACCTATTATTAATATAATAAGAATATTAAAAATACAGAAATCACAGATAAATTTCTTTCAGGATAAAATGCTGATAGATATAGATAAAGAAGTATTGGAAATTTTTTATCTTGGAGAATTACTTGAGTTTAAAAATTTTAAAGAATTGGATGTTGATGAGTATGACGCCATTATAATGGGTACTGTGGAGAAAAAATTTTGTGTTGTAATCGACAGTATATATGATAAACAAAATATAGTTATAAAAAAATTAAATGACTATATAGGCTCAGTTAAAGGAATTTCCGGCGGTACTATACTTGGCAACGGAAAAGCTGCTTTGATTCTTGATGTGAAGGATTTAATTAAGTAGAGTAGAGGATAGTTCTATGGATATTGATTTGTGTATTAATAATAAGTTGTCCGATATTGAAAAAAAGCAGATAATTTTAAAAGAACTTGAAAAAGATGAAAGCAGTACGCTTGATATCCTTGTGGAATGTTTGCAGAATAAGGAAAAAAGAATTTCTAATTTTGCATTTAATATATTAAGCGGGCTTAAAAGCTCTTTGCTTATAGAAAAATTAATCGATATCCTTCATACTAAAGATTCATCTGTTAGAAGTATTATTTATGAACTATTAACTATGATTGGAAAAAATAATATAGAAGACATTAAAGAAAAACTTAACGATGATGATTATCATATAAGAAAGTTAATAATAGATGTTTTTACAAATATTCAAATTCCTATTGAATTAGAATATGTAGAAAGACTTTTAAACGATGAGAATCCTAATGTTAGATATTCTATATGTGAATACATAATA
>CAYQNP010000049.1:0-2863 GCA_964418785.1 uncultured Spirochaetia bacterium
CAGACACCATTTAATTGAGAATTTAATACAGGTCTTTTTGGCGGTGTTGTATCATTTGTTGCAATATAAAAAATATTTGTTGCAGACCATGACAGCCAGTTTCCGCCGCTGTTTGTAGATTCTCTCACACGCCAATAATATGTTCCTTCTCCACTGCCCGATAAATCCTGAATAACATTGGTAGTCGTAAGAGTATTACACGATACTTCAGGAGAACTGAAATCACTATTATTATCCACCTGCAATTCGTATAGATCCACGCCTGCATTAGCATCATTCTTCCATACAAAATTTACTGATACAGAACCGACTACTTCACCGTTAGTAGGAGAATATAATTCAGCTTTAGGTTCAGGTTTTTTATAGTCAGGTATATTATCAAAATCATTATCAACATTTACCTGTATCCAACTACCATCCTCAGGGCATCTATCATCATCCCCTGAGCCTAAAAGAGACCATGTCATTATTCTCAATCTGTTTACAACAGGATCAAAATGACCAACAGCACTATTAGTCAAAGAACTAAAAGGAAATCGGACGACTAATTTTTCATTTTTAGTAACTCCGAAACTAATTTCAGAAGTATTTGTTACCCAATCACTGCCGTTCCACTTTTTCCAGTGTTCTCCGGGAAATCCTTCATCCCATACAGATGGAGCACAGATAACAAACTCAGGCCTATTCGTACCTGAAAAAGTTATTCCGGGTTGACTAAATTGATCAAGAAAAGCATCCCAGGTTGCATCGTAATTTGTAGCACCCTTTTTGTCGCCTGTTACATCTAAAAATATATAACCTGCAAAGGAAGTATCAACATAATCATTTGTATGATTAAAATCTATTTCAATATAGATATAATTAGAATCCCATGTTACATATAAGTTTGTTACTGCTGCGTCATGCGGAGTAGAATCACCCGTATCCCATCCAGCATGTTCGGTAAGATTATTATCACCATTTATAATATTGTCAGCTTGCCATCCTGTACCGCTCAAATAATTAATTGTATTATAATAATGAGGCGTAGCAGGACCGGGTTCCGGAGGAGTTTCGCCGCTGCAATACACCCATTTCGTACCTCTGTTGGTAACATTATATGAAACTATAAGTTTATTTGTTCCGGTTGTGGTAACAGTTAAATTGCCGCTCCAAATTCCTCTATCAAACGGACCAACTGTAACAGGAGAAACATTCCCGTTAGAAAGAGATACATTTACTGAATCATTAAAATTTGTCCATACATTATTATACTCATCCCGTGCTATTATTGTTACTGAAAACGGCTCATTAGAATATATCGACGGATCACAAATTATATCAAAATGGTCTAATGTGCCGTAATTAGTATTTGTGCTATAAGAAAGCACAGTACTGTAAAAAACAGTTCCCTCCGGATAATGAGCCTTAACCAATATAGAATCCGCACCATCTAAAAATTCCATAGACAAATAATGATGTGTTTCATTTGTATAAATATTATACTGAAGATCATTTGTATAAAAGTGATTACCGTATAAATCCGCACCGCCGCCGCCTGAGACAAAATAATCAACTCCGTCTTTTCGGTTGTGCTGAAAAGTATGGTCATCAGCATTAATCTCTACAACCCTGGCACCACCTGCTGCAGCATTCTCTAATAACGGCATTATATAATTTTTTTCAGTCCCTGTCCATTGGCCATGATAAGAACTGTCAACTATTGGTGTATGTTCAACAAAAAAAATCCATTTACTCGTATTATTATTCAATTCATTCTGTATCCAGTTATTCTGCTCTGAGCCTGTATCAAATGCAATTTGACTTCCATTATCATTAGAATCCACAAAAATAAAATGTACATCTCCGTAATAATAAGAGAAGAAGGCTTCTCTAACTTTATCATAAGGAGCAGTTAAAACATCATTTGTCGGAGTACACATATAATCATAATAATATGTATTAGTCTCTGCGGCTCCAATACCTAATGACTGCTCATGATTACCAATAACTGTAATCAATGCTATTGAGTTTAATATAGGAGCACCCGGTGTAAAAAAATCTTCTTCCCAATCTGAATAAACAGAGCCATTCCCTGTCATATCACCGGCATTAATCCATAAGGTAGCATTTTCAGCTGCCATAGAGGTTGCTATTTTATTAAAATTAGTGTGATCCGAACGTGTATCACTACAAATTAAAATTTTATAAGTAGACTCACCGGGTTTCGGCGCAGTAGTAAAAGAACCTGTTTTAGTCCCATTTCCTGATCCTACTCTAAAATAATATTTTGTAAAGGCAGATAATCCTGTTATCTCAACCTCATGGATTTCTGCTCCGTTAGTTGTTGAAATATTTCTTCCGTTTGTAACACTATTACCGTACGAAGTATCCAGACCGTATTCAACAATATTAGATGTACTTGAAGCATCAGTCTCCCACATTATAACAGCTGCATTTGTTCTAACATTCTGTATCCATGGTCCGTTAATAATAGCCTGACCGTTTAAAATAACAGGTAATATAATCATTATTACACTCAGAAAAAAATAATTGATTTTTCTCATAAATTTCCTCCTAATTTTGAGAACAAAATTAAATTATAAACATATACACATGTATGCATATGTAAACTTTTTGTAATCGTTTTCAACTGTGTTGATAAAAAACATAAAACTAAAACCACCTCTCCTTGTAATCGTTTTCACGAAAATTAACATCTTATTTTCTAATGTCAAGAAAAAAATTTATTTTTTTCGGTAGATGGGGACGGTGCAAAACTTTATTAACTTTCTCTTTTCAAGCGGGCGCCATCTGCCAGCTCCAGGAATAAAAATCACAAGAAACGATTATCCACCTCTAACAAAGTTAATAAAGTTTTGCA
>CAYQNP010000050.1:0-4309 GCA_964418785.1 uncultured Spirochaetia bacterium
CTTCCAATTCAGACTCATCTAATTTTGACTTGAATGCCTTATTAAAATTTTCATCTGAATTCCCGAATTCAATATAACTGTTTATTTTATTTGCTGTAGGATTCCATAATCTTATTATTATATTTTTCCCATCCTCAGCTTTTTTAATAGCAGAATAAATAATATCATCAGGTGCTATTTTAAACATAAATCCGGTAGTATCTAAATCACCTGCTGTATTATTAATACCCTGAATTAATCTAAGTTTTAATTTATTTTCATATGCATTTTGTAAAACATTTCCTCTAATAGTATCATTACTATGGAAGAAGAGAGAATATTCATACTCAAGCTCACCGATCACATGAGAGTCAGTATACTTATTTAACTCATCCCAGTTCATTGAACCGTTTGCAGTCATATAAGCTCTTTGAGTTCGCAGTAAAGTTATTGCAAGAGTTCGTTCAGGATCATCCATTACTTCATATTCTCTTAAGCCTTTAGACAGGAATGCAAAGCCAACCTTCCCGTCATTCAAATCTACAAAATTTTTCATTGGCATATATGGCAAGTATTCTTCACTATTATTCTTTACATCTTTCCATAATACATCTCGTTCTTCAATTTTAAATACACTTTCTGCATATGACTTATTTGTATTTATTCCTGTAGGGAATAATACTTTCAATCTATGATCTCGTGCTGTATTTCTTAATTTTAGTTTAATATCCAGTTTTCTGCTGTCTTTATTTAAAGCAATCCAATAAGTGATTGGTATTTCTATAAGCCAATCTTTTAATCTTTCATCACCTGCTTTATTTACTGCAGCAGGTATTTTAACATAAGTTTCAATTTTATATATTCCCCTAAATTCAGATGACTCTTCTTTAATAATTCTTGCATAAGAGCCCAATGAAGTAACAGTAAAGTCGTGTACAGGACGAGTGGTAAAATGAGCATTCCCTATTTCCCCATTATCAGTAAAATAATGCAAGTTTTTATACTCTTTCTTATTCTGCTTATCAGTAACATTAAAAGAACCATTAGAATTTATAACAACTTTCAAATACTCGTTCTCAAGTATACCGTTATCACGAGCAATTAATTTTCGTTCAGGCATTAATTTCGGGGTTTCTGCATATTCTGGGTCCCGAAATCGTATACCGTAAGTCCTATATCCTAACCCCGGGACTTCTGCTTTAAACAATATTCGATGTCTGATAACATCAAATCTAACTGCAGTATCAAGTTCTCTTTCTACACGCATATTAACTTTTTCTTTTCTTAATATAGTATATTTAATTTTATTATGGTTTTCGTCAACAAGATCAAAATATACATCAACCTTACCAAAATTACCTGCAACATCGGCTTTAGAAGCAGCACCTTTTAAATAAGATTCCGGAATGTCAACTACAGCTTCAACAACTTCACTTCTATTCCATTGTGATGTATTAAAGACCGTTAAAGTAAAATCGTCTTTCTTTAAGTTTAATTTCTCAGTATTAATCTTATTCCATATATGTTCTATTGAACGGCGGGTTATTTCATCCGAAACCTGAATTACATGAGAAAATCTAAACAACATATCTTTATGCGCCTGATCAATAGCAGCACCACAAATACTATCATGCGCTTGATTTGATAATAAAGATTTCCATGCTGCATTTATTATACTTCCCGGAAACTCTTTTCCCAAAAGTTCGGCATAGATTGACAATGGCTCAGCAAAATATACCAATTTTGTTTCAGACTTATCATTTAATAATTTTAAATTAATTCTTGACGATGTTACAGCACCAAGCAGTCCATTGAACCCAGGCTCAACTACTGTATTTCTCATCTCACCGGTGTAAAACTCTACATCATTATTCTCAATATCTTTCTTAATCTCTTCAATATATTCGTCAAATGTGTTTTGTTCGATTATAAGGTCAATCCCTTTTTCTCTTGCAATATCAGCATATCGCTCCAATAATTGAGGTAAGTTTACAAATGGTTTCTGGTTATCTTCCATATTTAATGCAAGCAAATGATTCTTAAATCGATTTTTATAAGTATGTTCATAAATAAAATTAAATCCTCTTTCATATCGTGATTTTTCAGCCGGCAAAGACGGATCTTCTTTCATTGTTCTAAAATCATATTCGTACAATTCTGTATCAGCCATATGTACAGGCATCTCTTCCGGAGTAAAATAATATGATAAATCTGCAGGTTCTTTATTCAATATTGTAGGATAATAAGCATAAAAGAAAAAATTAGTGCGGGTAAACTCATCAAATCCTCTGACTACAATTATAGAAGAACCATCAGGCGATTGCCAATTAAACACAGGCGGAACTGCATGTTTATTTAAACCACGATAAAAAAGCATTGCTTCCATATTAAACCCTGATATTATCTGAGGCATTTGGGAAGGCTGGCCGTAAGAAGTTGCAGTATACGCATTTTTTAACACACCGCCATATTTTTCACCTTCTTTTTTCCCTCTTAATAAATTTCTAATTATACTCTCACTGGCTACCAGAAACATATCAGGTAAAGTATACCATGGTACAAAAATCAATTTCCCCTGCTCAACTAATCTTATCAACCGTTCTTTGTTTTCAGGTCTGACAGAGAGATAATCCTCTATAATTATAACCCCGCCGTCCATCATAAAATATTTAAAGTCTTCTCGCTTCTCTAAAATATCAATTATTGAATCAACTAAATTTACTAATCTGACTTTTGACTGCTCAGCAGTAAATCTCCATTCCCGATCCCAATGTGTACCGGAAATAACATGCATTTTTAATCTCTTCTCTTTTTTCATTATATAAAACCTCCTACACTATCGATACATATAAAAACAAAAGAATTTTGTCTGCAATCTTTAAATTTTATTATATTATTTTAATACGGATTTATCCAGCGAGACATTCCAACCATTATTTTGTTATAAATGCCGGTCTGTCCTGTTGTTTTAAAATTTACTTCTTTATGCAAAAATATGAAATCCAGATTAAACGGGCTTTGTAATTTTCCCATTCTTCCTCCCAACACATATTCTATACCGTCATAATATTTTCCCATATTGTAATTAACTTCTGCTATTAATTTTACAGGCTGCATAAAAAACGAACTAAACTGAAACCTAATTCCAAAAGAGTTAAGATAACTGTTCCAGGCAGACTGTTCTGAATAATTTGAACGCAGATAATCATCGTCAGGCGTATGAACATAGGTATAATTAGTTGTTACACCATCGGTTACAATATTAGTTGCAGTTGTAATTGTTCCGCTTTTTTTACCTTGAAAATAAAACAGATTATCATTTATATAAGTAATCTGATATTTAGGTTCCAGTGAAAAATATTTAAGAAAAGTAAATTCATAGCTCATCTTACTTCTAAGTTTAATTCGGTTAAACTGCTTCTTATTATCATTATCATAATCAAACAGGTTTTCATTACGAATATCAATTTTTATTCCATTCCAGTTATCCAATTTAAGACCCAGGGAAAAATTTCCGAGATAGTCATTCTGCAACACTTTAGGGTCAAAATCACATAACCTATTATTGAATAACATATAATTTTGAGTATCAGTAGGAATTACTCCCCAATCTTTTTTCTCGATTTCTGAAAGGTCACCATCAAGATTATAATCGTTATAATAATATGTGTCATCAGCAATATTATCTCTTAAAACAGAAAGGCCGACTTTGCTCATAACATAAAATTTTCTTATCGGTTCAATATGGAAGTTAAAAAAATTCTCGAACGCTTGCTCACTTCCATAATGAGATATTTGAGACTTTATTCTTAATTTATAACTGACATGCAAACTTTTAAGTTTATTAGGAGACATATCATTAATTACTTTGTCATTGCCTAATTTAAAAGTAAAAATAAAACCTTTTCTATCCGGTTTATATTTATACTCCGGATATTTATCGTTTTCAACAGAATCAATTATACCATTATGATTAATATCCTCTCCGATAATCGGATCGACATCATTAATATATATTCCCATATAAGAAATTCGTTCCATATTATAATCAAAAGGATAATCAGGCTCATGGTTCTGATTCAAGTCTACAAAAGTTACACGACCTGCAGAGAAAGCATCGGGGAACCATGACCATTCATAATCTTTATCATCAACACCTGCAGAAGCATCATAATTTCTATCTATATTAAAAAATTCACCTCTAAAACCGACATTTTTCAATGTTTTAACTATGTCCATATATGCAGCAGTATTATTCCCATTTTGCGCAATTTCAGTATTAATATCAAAGAAATTCCTGTTATTCATATAATTCCAATTTATACTATAA
>CAYQNP010000051.1:0-6958 GCA_964418785.1 uncultured Spirochaetia bacterium
TATATATTCTGTCTTATCTATATACAAATAGTTACCGTCAATAATATCACGAAAAGTCTGCACTCCTATTGGTAAATTCTTTAATTCTTTCATACTTTACATGTTATATTTTTCCTTTATAATGTCAAATGATTTTTTGTATAACCGGAATTTCCAAAAATAATTTTGCTTGAAATTTTTTGAAAATATCTTATTTCATAAACTAAAAGAAGAAAGAGAGATAAAAGTTTTTTGAGAATTCCCATACTTTTAATAAAAAAATACTTGTTTTTTTTTTATTATATGCTAAATTTCACAAGATGTTTAAAAATATAAAAGGACAGAAACATGCAACGAATTTACTTGAAACCCTGATAAAAGGGAATAGATTCCCGCATGCACTCCTCTTTTACGGGAACAAAGGAGTTGGAAAATTTACTGTTGCAAAAGAAATAGTAAAATTTTTTAATTGCCAGAACCCGGATATTCAAAATAAAGGAAAAGACAACTGTAATATATGTAACCGCATTGAAAAAGAACAGTATCCTGATTTCTTCATAGTAAGAAGAGAAATAACTGAAGATAAGAATAAAAAAACAAAACAGGCAAAAGAATTAAAAATAGAACAAATAAAAAAACTGATACAGCAGACAAACCTTATGCCGTTTGAAAGCAAATATAAATTTTACATAATAGAAGATGCAGAAACTCTGAATATTGAAAGCAGCAATGCTTTATTAAAAACACTTGAAGAACCTCGACCCAATAATTATATAATTCTTATAACAAATAATATAAACAAAATAATTGATACAATTTATTCAAGATGTGTAAAGATAAAATTTAACGATTTACCTGCAGATATACTTAAAGAATTAATAATAAAAAAATATGATATTGATTCTGAATTAGCCGGGAAAATAGCTTTAATATCAAACGGAAGTATGTCGAAAGCAAAACTGCTTTTATCTGAAAACAATTATGAATCAATATTTGAATTATTTAATTCTACAATTAAACTCTTAACCGCAAAACTTTTAAATGTAGAACAGATTGAGACACTCACAAAAGAGCTCACAGCATTAGGACAGGACTATTTAGAAATAATTCTTGAACTGCTTTTAATTTATTTTAATGAAGTCTATTTAGCCACTGTTTACGAAATACAGAGAGAAACTTTTTTTAAAAAAGTCTTGAAGTTAAAAAATCAAAATATAAATTTCAAACAATATAATATGATGTTGACTCATATAATGAAATCCAGATATGAGTTAACAGACACAAATATAAATGTAAATTTATTATTAAAAAATTTATTTATAACAATAAAGGAAACAATAGATGGAAGTATATAGCATAAAGATAAATAACTTTAACCATAAAGAATACTGCATTACAGAAGATGTAGAAGTACATGTAGGGAACACATATATAATAGATACAATGTTTGGGGAAGACTACGGCAAAGTAGTTGCCGGGCCTTTTGATATAAAAAATTTAAAAAAGAAAGATATTGCCAAAATAAAAAGGATAGCGAATCAAGAAGACTTTAAAAAAATCGCAGAACTTGAAACAAAGAACGAAGATGCCTATAAAATAGCACGGGAAAAAGTAAAAAAACATAATTTACCAATGAAATTATTCAGTGCTCATTATATGTTTGACGAGAAAAGAGTAATATTTTACTTTACAGCGGAGAATAGAATCGATTTTCGCGAATTAGTAAAAGACCTTGCATCTGTTTTTAAAATCAGGATTGAACTCAGGCAGGTGCCTCAACGGGAAGAGACAAAAATGCTTGGAGGACTTGGATTATGCAATCGTGAATTTTGCTGTACTTCCTTCTTAAAAAAACTTGATAAAGCAACTATTAAAATGGCTAAAAACCAGAACCTGTCTCTAAATATGTCTAAAATAACAGGCCCTTGCGGAAAACTTTTATGCTGTCTCGAATATGAAAACGACACTTATCTTGAACTAAAAAAAGATTTCCCTAAAGAAGGAACTAAAGTAAAAATACATCCTTCAAATATACCTCAGGATAAAATCGTCGGCTACAACCTCCCGTTAAACGAAGAAATAACAGGAAAAGTAAAAGGTGCAAATGTTATTAAACGAACTGTTTTAGTTGAACTTGAAAATAAACATGTATTGGAAATAGATTTAAAAGCAATAAAAAAAGCAGGAGTGTTAAATGTCATTAAACAATAAAGAAAATTATTATATAACAACACCTATCTACTATATTAATGATAAACCGCATATCGGACATTTTTACTGTACAGCAGCAGCAGATATACTTGCCCGGTATCACAGAATAATAGGTGACGATGTTTACTTTGTTACAGGAACAGACGAAAACAGCCAGAAAACTGTTGAAGCTGCAGAAAAAATCGATAAGAGCGTTAAAGAATTCACAGACGAAATGGCTGCTAACTGGGAAAACACATGGAAAAAATTAAATATATCTTTCGATAAATTTATAAGAACCACTTCTCAGGAACATAAAGATTCTGTGAAAAAATTATTACAGAAATGTTATGATAATGGAGATATTTACAAGAAAGAATATGAAGGGCTATACTGTGTAGGGTGTGAAAAATTTTTAACTCAAAGCGAACTTACTGAAGACGGGAAATGTCCTGTGCATAAAACAAAACCTCAAAAAGTTAAAGAAGAAAATTACTTTTTCAGATTGTCTAAATACGAAAAACAGCTGTTAGAACTTTTTGAAAATAAAGACTTTGCTTTACCGGAAGAAAGAAAAAATGAAATGCTTGGATTTATTAAACAGGGATTAAAAGATATAAGTATATCAAGAGCAACTGTCAAATGGGGAATTCCATTACCTATTGATGAAACTCAGGTTGTATATGTATGGTTTGATGCACTTATAAACTATATTACTGCTCTCGGATACTACAATGATAGTGAAATGATGGAAAAATTCTGGCCTAATGCAATACATCTTGTAGGAAAAGATATATTTCGTTTTCACACAATTATGTGGCCTGCTATGCTCTTATCGGCAGGGCTTACCCCGCCAAAGCAGGTCTTTGGTCATGGTTTTTTTACTATAAACGGAGAAAAAATCAGTAAATCTTTAAAAAATGTTATTAACCCTATTGAATTATCCAATAGATACGGTATTGATGCAATTCGATA
The DNA here is from genome assembly GCA_964418785.1 of uncultured Spirochaetia bacterium. GTDB lineage: Bacteria > Spirochaetota > JAHITG01 > JAHITG01 > CAYQNP01 > CAYQNP01. The sequence goes on from CAYQNP010000051.1 coordinate 3,145, forward strand.
CTTTATAATGAGGGAAATACCTTTTGGCAAAGACAGTGATTTCTCTGTAAAAAGACTTGAAGAGCGATATAAAGGCGATCTTGCCGATGTCCTCGGAAATCTGCTTAACAGAGCTCTTAACATGGTTGATAAATACAATAATTCTATTATCCCTGAACCCATACACGAACTTCATAACCACAAAGAGGAATATAAAAAACTTGAAAGAGATGCAATAGATTTACTTACAAAAATAGATAATAGATATAAAAACTTTGAATTCAGCCAATTATTAATTGAACTGTGGGATTATATTAAAAGTATAAATAAATTTATAGAAGATATAAAACCATGGGAATTAAATAAGAAAAAATTAGAAGACGAACTAAATACTGTATTATTCGACATACTCCAGGCTTTAAAAATTATTGCTTTATATATTTACCCTTTTATGCCTCAAATTTCACAAAAAATATACAATCAATTAGGATTAGATGCTGATATTGAAAAAGAAAATTATAAAGAAGCAGTAAAATGGTTTTCATTAGAACCAGGAAAAAAAGTCGGTAAAAAAGATATTTTATTCCCTCAATTAGAGGAGGTTAAAGATACTATGGAAGAAACAAAAAAAGATGAAAACATTGTAACTATTGATGAATTTAAAAAATTCGATTTGCGGGTAGCAGAAGTTCTTGAAGCTGAAAGAATTGAAAAATCAGAAAAACTTTTAAAATTAAAAATTAATATAGGCGATGAAGAAAGAACACTTGTTGCAGGGCTGGCTAAATATTATAAACCAGAAGAAATGATCGGGAAAAAAATTATTGTAATAAAAAACTTGAAACCTGCAAAATTATTCGGTGTTGAATCAAAAGGTATGCTTCTTGCTGCAAGCAATGAAAATGGAGAACTGGCACTCTTAACTCCGGAAAAAGATATATCCCCTGGAGCAAAAATTTCTTAATTATGCTTATATGCGTCTTTATTTAAAAATTATTATTTTAATTTATCTGCTTATATCAAATATATATGCCGGACAGATAGGACAATGCAGTAATACTCCTATTTTTTTAAAACGGCAATCTGTTATTGATTCAATGATTCTAAGATTAAAACATTCTCCATATACAAAATTTGTTGAACAACAACTTATAAATAACTTCAGTTCCATAGGTATTGAAAATTTCATAAGATACACTGAACCTGTTATGAGTAAAATTTATAAAAATTTATTAATGAAAAAAGATTTCTATATAAAATACAAATCTATATATGGTATAAAAAACTGCCAAACATTCTCAAATCTGTCCTTGCTTCTGAATACAGCTAAAAATTCCACAAATATTCTCATAAAAGATATAGTATATTCAACTATCGCAGATTTAAACGCATCCGGCATAATAAATCAATTGTATTCATTGTATGAGTCCGAAAAAAATATTTATTTAAAAAACAGTTTACTTTATTCCATAAAAATATTAGAACATAAAATGAGTTTGACATTTCCTGATTTTAAAATTTATAAAACAGAAAATGAGCCGTATAAATACATTTATTATAAAAACAGCGACACCATACCGAATTACAAAGAAATTTTTTCAAGCATATATCTGCCTGATAAAGAAATTCCGGCAGCAAAAAGTTTTATTCCGCCGATAATAAATTATTCAAACGAATTAATTTTCCGCGGCAGGCGTATCTCTTTTGGAGTCGGCTCAAATATAAAACATACAGGGGATGACTGCGGCTGGTTTAGAGACGGAAACTCTGTTTATGCTATTGGAAACGGTATTATAAGATTAATACATCATTCTCCTGATTGGGGATTTTTAATTGTAATTGAACATAAATTAAAAGATAATCAGTATATATGCTCGGTATACGGACATCTGTCTCACCTTATCTATAAGAAAGCAGGAGATATAGTAAAAAAAGGCGAAAAAATAGGAGAAATCGGATTATCATATAGTATAGATAATGGAGGCTACGGTGCACACCTGCATTTCGGTATCAGTAAAGGCAGATGGCTAAAATCAAATTTTGACTATGCAAAAAATTTATCCGTCTCTATCCACGGCAAAAAACAAAAAATTAAACATTACAAATTTGTCAAACAGGGAATAGAATTAATACTTGAAAATAATACAAAAGTTATTGTAAGCGAAAAATCTAAAGATATAAACAGATATATTTTCTGGATAAAAGGTTATCAGTTCTCAAAAGATATAGACAGATACTGGATTGATCCCCAGGAATTTTTTAAAAATCATTAATATAACTGATACCTGCTTCAAATAACTTCAGAAGATTTATTCTGCTTCTTTCAAAGTTCTCAAAAAATATTCTATCATCAGTATTATTCCCTTTTGAATATTTCATAAAATCAATATACATTATCATAGAAAAAAGATTGTACAGAAATATATCTTTTTGTAAAAAATCAATTACTTCTCTGAAAGAATTATACTTCTTAATATCAATTTTTTTTATTTTATCATAAACATATTTTAACTTTTTTTCGAGAATATTGAAATCAAAGATTTGCTTCCCTGGGGAGACATCTTTTTTAGTTACTCTTAATTTAAAATCTTCCGGTGAAATTATATTAATCTTCAAATTTTTAATAACTTTATAAAACCAGTCTTTATACATTAATAATTTTGAATCTGTTGTCCTATAATTATTCATATAACTAAGTCTGTTATTATAAATCTGCATAAAATTTTTTTTCAGAAAAGTCTCGTATTTATTATTGCTTAAAAGGAAATACTTATCATAACCGCTGTCAGATATATGAGTGTAAAAACCGTAATACATAAAATCCTGACCAATAGAAATAATATTTTTTACATTTAAATATTCAAAAATAAACATTGATGTAACAGCAACTGTTCCTCCTTGAGGGATATAGCCTATTTCTCCAAATGCATCCTTTATAACAGATGTCGGCGGAAGATTAAAATCTATCAGTATAACTTTTCCATTTCGGTTATCAAGAACCGCGGGATGTACGGATAATTCCGTTATAATATTCAAATGCCGATATTTATCTAAATGAAACATATTATAATAACCTGCATCTGTTGAAATAACAAAATCCGGATTAATCCCGTTATTAACAAGAAACCCTGCGGCAGGGGCAAGCGCAAAAATCATACCTTTAAAACTTTTAATAAAATCAATGTGTTCCTTTACAAACGGTGAAGCACTTATAAACAATACTGTATCTTCAGCAAACCTTTTTTTGTAATTGCTTATAAACTCCACTTTATTCAGATTTCTTATATTCAATATAATATTCCTGAGCCATATATCACTAAAATATGCTGTTGTTGTTATATCTGCTGTTTTATGTCTGAAAAAATCTTTTATTGCCTTCTTAATTTCAGTATAATAATCCGAATCAATCTCTGTTAAAACATTATTCTCAATTATAATACTGCTCTCAATATCAAAACCATCACTATTATTTAAAAGAAATTCTTTAACAGTATCGGCTTTGGCATTCCAGAAAAAATAAAAATTATCAAAATTAGAATATTTCTTAGCCAGAAAATTTTTAAAATATTCCTCTTTTTCTATGACAAGAACTTTAGCAGATTCAGAGATTTTTTTATAAACAGCATCTAATATATAACCATACCCCACTCCAAGTATAATTATAAATTTACTGCTTGATAAATTCTTAAATTTCAAAATATCTGTCTCAGCCTGACGAATAGGATTATAACTGCTATGGATAAATCTGTTTTTATATTTTACAGTAGGAGAATCAACTGAAAGTTTACTGGGCAGAATTTCAATATAATCAGGTTTATTCTGCATTAAGATTTAT
>CAYQNP010000052.1:0-5876 GCA_964418785.1 uncultured Spirochaetia bacterium
TTGTCGATGAGCCAATAGATCGTTACCAGGGGGGAGGAAATGCATTTATGAATTATATAAAATTTAGTGTGTATAATGTGGTGAATAAGCACCTATCTATTAACAGCAAGGTAGTTAAATTGAAATCTTCTAAAAAGAAATCTGTCGCTAAAAAAACTGTTTCTAAGTCTTCTAAATTTAATTTTAAATCTATTAAAAATAAAAAAAGATTTAGAAAAAAAGTTCTTGAAATTATAGGTGCGCACCTTATTAATTTAATTTGGCACAATTATAAAATTAATAAAAAGGAGGTACGCACCTTATGGAAATAAGTTATAATGAATTATACAAAATTAATAAAATAGAGGCAAGAAGAAAATTAATTAATATTTATCTTGAGACAAAATCTATAAGACGCACTGCTAAAATATTAGACACTTCAAGGTTTATAGTAAGAAAATTTATAAAAAGGTATAATAAAGACGGAGATGAGGGACTGGAAGATAAAAGCAGAAAGCCTAAAGTTTCACCAAAACAAACAGCCAGACATATAGAAGAGAAGGTAATAAAACAGAGGGAAAAAAGTAATATGGGAATATATGAAATAGCAAAAGTATTAGAGAGAGAAGCAAATATAAAGATATCACCATATACAATACGGAACATATTAAAACGGTATAAATATACGAAAAAGAAGCGAAAAAGGGCAAAATATGGTAAAAGTATGTATGTAGATTACGCAGAAATAAAGGAATTGCAATATTTTCAGATAGATACAAAAGATATATTGGATTACAAAGCATTACCACGGGAAGCATATATGAATTTTTTAAGGAAAAACGAATTACCAAAATATCAATTTAGTGCAATAGATGTAAAAAGCAGGATAAAGTATATAAGTTATGGATATTCAAAGAATCAGATGAATGGAATATATTTTATGATGTTAGTAGGATTCTGGATAAGGATGAGAGGCTATAAGCATAAATTATATTTTCAGACAGATTGGGGGAGTGAATATGGAGGATTTAGTAAGAGGAAATTAGAGGGATTGAAGAAAAGATATTTTGAGCCAATGGGTATAGAACATTGGCATAGCAGGAAAGGGAAATGGTGGGACAATGCCTATGTAGAGAGAAGTCATTTAACAGATGATCAATTATTGTATGTACCATATGGAGCAAAAATAAAAGACAAAGAAGAGTTAATAGAAATGGCAAGGAAGTATATGTATTATTACAATGTAATGAGGCCGCACATGGGAAAAGGCATGAACTTCAGGAGTCCGTATGATAAATTAAAGAGCAGTAGAAGATATAGACATGAGAGAGAAAGCATAGTAAAATTTCCGGTAATAATATTAGACAAATATGCAGTTGACTTTTTTTTAGAATATGATAAATTATTAAATACTTACCCTGGTAACGATGTGTCGGCCCACGACTAATGTGGGGACGGTGCAAAACTTTATAAACTTTACTGTAAATTCGGTATATTTTCGGGTATAGAAGCGAATACAAATAATAATTTGTTCATTTAATCTATTTTTACAACTATCGGTTTATTTGAACAAAGTAAAATTTTTAACTTGACTTTTGTAAAAAAATATATAGTTTTTAAATAATAAAATAGTTAAGGAGGAATAAAGATTATGAAATTACGGGTTTTAATGTTATTAATAGTTTTTTCGATTTCTACAATCGTTTGCTCGAAAATTCCAAGGAAAAATTCTTCTAATAAGAATGAAATTAAGATAAGTTATTGGGGCAGTTTTGAAGAAATTCAGGCTATGAAAAAAATTGTGAAGAAGATTGAAGAAAAGTACCCTGATATAAAAATTGTTCTTGAACATGTATCTGTAGGGGATGACCCCAGTAAATACACGCAAAAAATTTTAACTGAAGCAGCAGCCGGGACAGCGCCGGATATAGCATTTAGTGAAGTTAATCTTTTTGTTGATTTCTATACTAAAGGTATTTTTGTAGATTTAACTCCGTATATAAATAATGACAGTAATTTTTCTCTTAGTGATTATTTCCCTTCTGTTTTAAAAAGATTTACTGTAGACGGAAAAGTTTATATTTTACCGAGAGATGTTGCTCCTTTTGCAGTTGTTTATTATAATAAGAGTTTATTTGACAAAGAAGGATTGAAATATCCTGATGATAATTGGTCTGTAAATGATTTACTGAGGATTGCTAAAAAATTAACAAAACGGAATAAGAATGGCATTATAAAACAATATGGTTTTTATACATGGGCATGGTTTAATTTTATATATACATTTGGCGGGAAAGTAGTAGATGATGTTGATCATCCTAAAAAATGTTTATTAAATTCACCGGCTTCTGTAAAGGGTTTACAATTTTATGTGGATTTAATGTATAAATATAAAGTTATGCCAACTCCGTCAGCACTGGCATCCGGATATCAAGGGCTTTTTAAAACCGGTAAGCTTGCTATGTATTGTGCCGGTATATGGGAAACCCCTCAGTTAAGAAAGGGGCTCTCTTTTGATTGGGATATTGTTATGTTTCCAAAAGGACCTACCGGAAAAAGAGGATTTAGCTCCGGGGGGTCAGGATACGGTATTCTTAAGTGGTGTAAAAATAAAGATGCTGCGTGGAAAGTGTTAAAAATGCTGGCAAGTAAGGATGCTATGAAAGATCTTGCTTCAATAGGATTGGCACAACCTGCCAGTCGCTCTCTTGCCGAGTCTGAAGTATGGGCAAAATCTCCTTTAAAACCTTTAAATAAGAAAATGCTTAATAAAGCTGTGGATTATATAGTTTTTGATCCGTTTACTCCTAAATGGAGTTTTATTCAGAAAAATATTATATCTATAGAACTCGATCCGGTTTTTACCGGTAAAAAACCATTAAAACCGGCTCTTGATAAAGTTACTGCTGAAATTGATAAATTATTAAAATAGTAAATAGGGATGGTGTAAAACTTTATTATAAAGAGAATATCTGCTACGGGATGCAGGGACGAATTCTTATTCGTCCCTGCAATAAATCTGCCGGGCTTTAAAATTAGTCTATATATGCATTAAACAGGGTGTTATAAAAAAAATTTATTATTTTGTACGAATAATTTATTTAAATTTTTAAATTCGTTTTATTGCTTGTCTGTATAAAATAAAAAATTTGACTTTTTACTCTCTTTGTATTATATATAAATATATAAAAATTAGGAGGATAAAAATGATTAAAAAAGAAGAGGTTATCGATAAATTACGAAATGTATACGATCCTGAAATTCCTGTAAACATAATTGATCTGGGACTTGTTTATAAGATTGACATTGATGATAATAATAATGTCAGTATTGATATGACTCTAACAGCACCGGGTTGTCCTTTAGCAGGAATGATAACAAAATATGTAGAAGACGAATTAAAGAAAATGGATGGTATTGGGAACATTACAGTAAATCTTGTATGGGAACCTCAATGGACTCCTGATTTAATGAGTGATGAAGCAAAAGCAAAATTAGGATGGTCATAAGTTATAATGTTTTTTATAGCAGATTTACATATTCATTCGAAATATTCTCGTGCTACAAGTAAATTTGCTGATATTCCCAATTTATATAAATATGCAAAAATAAAAGGAATTAATGTACTCGGCACAGGAGATTTTACGCATCCGGGTTGGTTTGGTGAGATAAAAAAATATCTTATCCCGGACGGAACAGGTTTATTTGATGTAACCCCTGAAATAAAAAAAAGTATAGAATCCGAAATCCCTTATTTAAAGCATATTACGACTAAATTTATTTTATCTGTTGAGATAAGTTCTATTTACAAGAAAAATAATAAAGTTCGAAAAATTCATAATGTTATAATAATGCCGGATATAGAAAGTGTTGAAAAATTTAACAATAAACTTGATCAGATAGGGAATATAAAAAGTGACGGACGGCCTATATTGGGACTTGATAGCAGAAATTTGTTAGAGATAGCACTTGAAGTTAATCCTGATGTTTTATTTATTCCTGCACATATATGGACACCGTGGTTTTCATTGTTCGGCGCAAATTCCGGTTTTGATACTATTGAGGAATGTTTTGAAGACTTAACAGAACATATTTTTGCTCTTGAAACAGGTTTGTCTTCTGATCCGCCTATGAACTGGCGGCTTTCAGCACTTGACAGATTCAATCTTGTCTCTAATTCTGATGCTCATTCACCGGGAAATCTTGCAAGAGAAGCAAATCTTTTTAATACTGAGTTGAGTTATAAACATATATATAATGCACTAAAAAATAAATATTCAGAAGAATTTTTAGGTACAATTGAATTTTTTCCTGAAGAAGGGAAATATCATTTTGACGGTCATAGAAATTGCGGAGTAAGAATGACTCCCAAAGAAGCAATTAAAAACAATTTATTATGTCCGGTATGCGGTAAGCCTGTTACAATAGGTGTATCTCATAGAGTAGAAGAACTTGCAGACAGAGATGAAAATGAGAAACCTGAATATGTTAAAGATTTTCATAGTTTAATACCTTTAAAAGAGATTATTGCAGATGCATCCGGAACATCTAAAACTACTAAAAAAGTAGAAATAATTTATAATGGTCTTATATCGAAATTGGGCAGTGAACTTGATATTCTGCAGCGAACAGATATAGATGAAATAAAGAAAGTATCATCCGAAATAATCGCGGAAGGAATTCGGAGGGTTAGAGAAAAAGAAATAAAAGTACTTGCAGGCTTTGACGGTCAATATGGAGAAATAAAAATTTTTACTGAAGAAGAACGCACAAAAAATGCTGCTCAAATATTGCTTATCTCAGATGCTTTTAAAAATGCAAATTTGAAAAATAATATAAAAAAAAAAGATAATTCTGCAGTAATACCGGATATAGAAATTCCGCCTATAAATGTAACCGATAATATTTCTGAGAAAGAGATAAATAAGATTCAGGATGAGGCAATAAAAAATAATATATATCCTGAAATTGTATTAGCAGGCCCGGGCTCCGGAAAAACATTTACTCTTATAAAAAAAATAGAGTATCTTTTAACTAAAAAAAATATTTCTCCGTCAAATATCCTTGCAATTACTTTTACTAATAAAGCTGCTAATGAAATTAAAGAACGAGTATCAGCAGACAACAGTAATATTGCCGGCAGTATCAGAGTCGGGACTTTTCATAGTATTGCTTATGATATATTAATGAAAAATAAAATATTTTTTGAAATTTTTGACGAACAGGATCTGTTGATTTTAATTAAAGATGTATTAAAAAATTTAAATATTAAGGGTTCGGCTAAAAATTGGCTTAATAAAATCGCATATATAAAATCTAATTTATTAAATATTGATGATGATACTCTTAAAAAAGTTTTTGACTTATATAATACTGAGTTGAAGAGATATAATGGAATGGATTATGATGATATAATTCTATATGTTTTAAAACTATTTCAGAAATCTCCGGAAACAAGAAAGAAATATCAGGAACTTTTTAAGTATATACTGGTAGATGAGTTTCAGGATATAAATAAACTTGAATATAAATTTATTCTGGCATTATCGAAAAATGCAAAAAATCTGTTTGTTATAGGAGACCCTGACCAGTCAATATATGAATTTAGAGGTGCTGACTCTAATCTTATTTTTGATTTGCAGAACAAATATCCGAACAACAGGACTTTTATTTTGAAAAATAATTATAGAACACCGAAAAATATTTTAGCAGCTGCTGTTAATGTTATTATCCCTATTTCCAGAACAATTAAATCTATAGACAGTTTTAATGCTGTAAACAGATTATCTGAAAAAATTACAATTGTAGAAACTCCGACTGAAATTTCCGCAGGTATCCAAACTGCAAAGTTGGTTTCAAATCTTACCGGCGGCTCTTCTATGGTTCAGGCTGATATG
>CAYQNP010000053.1:0-6649 GCA_964418785.1 uncultured Spirochaetia bacterium
TGGTAACGATGTGTCGGCCCACGACTAATTTAAAAAGTAATTAATCAAACTCTATGTTTTTTTTAAGACCAATCTCAGAAAAATCACGGATAATTCTTAAAAAACTTGACAAATATATCTATTTTAATATATTTATTTTAAAATATAGGAAAATGTTATGGTTATATTAGCGAAAACAAAATTACAGGATGCTTTAAAAGAATACCCGCAATTAAAAGATTTACTTATTTCACTGTCACCAAAGTTTGAAAAACTGAAAAATCCGTTTATTTTTAAAACAGTAGCCAGATGGGTAACTTTCAATGATATTGCCAGGTTAGGAAAACTCTCTATTTGTGAATTACTACACAAAGTCAACAGTGCAATAGGTTCAGAAAAAGAACTTCTTAAACACGCACCGGAATGTATTCAGGAACATCGGGAAACTTTTGTTTCAGATATAAAACCTGATTGGATACTGCAAGCGAAACAAATTATTGTTCTAAATGTAAAAGAACGACAGGACTTTTTTTACTATGATATACTAAAAGAATTAAAACGACTTAAAGAGGACCAAATTTTAAGGATTGAAAATTCGTTTTACCCGGCTCCTTTAATAAACATGCTACAGGAAGAAGGATACGAATTATATTATGAAGAAAAAGATTTTCACACTCATCTTCTTTATATTCGTTATAAAGAAGGAGAACATCTGGACTGGCTGAAAGAAAAAGAAAATTTTGAAGTGTTAGATGTTCGCGGCTGGAAAGAAGATCCGTTTTCTGTTATAATAAAAAAAGCCAACGAAACACCGGAAGGCTCCGGATTTAGAATTATTCAGTATTTTGTACCCTCTGCACTGATTAATATGCTGGAACCATTAGGATATGAATCTTATATTGACAGAATTTCTCCTGTTGAACATCATATATATTTTTACAGAAAAACAGAAGAAAAGGGAAAAACACGATTAACTAAATCCGGAAGGATTCCTCTTGTTATTCAGTCTGCTACGCCTGTTGTATATCCTATTATTATGAGACTCCTTCAGTCAAAAAAATTAATGGATAGAATAAAAATTGAAGAATTAAAAATATGGGATAAAACAGAGAAACATCTTGCGTGGATTGTAAACGGCAAAGCAGACATCAGTTTTTCTGCAGTAGCTGCTGTTTCTAATATTTATCAAAACAATCTTGATATAAAAATGAAGGCAGTTACTATCTGGGATAATTTTTATCTTCTTACGCAAGGATTTCAGGTGAAAGATTTTTCCGGGCTTAAAGGAAAGACTATTCATTTGCCTTTAATTCAGTCTGCCCCGCCATATGCTGTCACAACATATTTAATGAAGCGTCTGGGATTTAAGCCAGAAGAATTTAAGTTCGCTTTTGGAAAACCGTTCGGCAGACCTGAAGAATTAAAACAAAAACTTGTAAATGGAGAAATTGAAGCTGCTCTTTTACGAGAACCTGAAGCCAGTTTCGCCCTTTATGAAGGAAAAGGCAATGTATTTGTATCCATTGCTTATAAAGATTTATGGGAAAAATTATTCCCGGGCTCAGGAAACCTGCCTAATGCAGGAGTGCTTTTTAAAGGAGAGATTGTACGGGAGTATCCGGAATTAACAACTATCTTTTTAAATGAAGTCAAAGAAGCAGTTGATTATGTTGTAACGCATCCAAAAGAAGCAGCCGGTGTAAGTTATGATATTATGGGAGTTCCAGTGGAAGAGGCTGAACTGTTTTTATCCAGAGTGCATTTTGAATACAAAGAAACACAAACTGTTATTGAGCCTATTATGAATTATATTCAGGTCTTAAACGAATCCGGATACGGCGGAAAAGAGTTTAAAAATTTAGAACACTTGTTTCTCTAAAATTATACTGCAAATGGACTGATTTTATTCATCTGCTATTAATTTGTTTACTATTGAATATGATTTTAATTCCTTATTTATATAACCTACTATTATGTTATGAAAAAAATCACGGATAATATTATTAGTCTGTTTTTCATATTCTATTGTATACAATGTTTTTAAGTTTGAACGAAAAAGACTTCTTATTACTTTAACAGCATCTATAGTAACATATAAACTATTACTTATGCTATTTGCACATTTATCACAGAATATATGACTTTTATCCAATACATAATAAAAAAAATTTATTTTCTCACCGCACACAGAGCATACATTTATATCCGGCATAATACCGTTAAATTGTATCAGTTTAAACTCAACATATCTTAATAATATATCCCTTACTTTATTTTTATCAAGGAACAATAATATATTGTATAAAAAATTATAAAGAAGTATAGTATCACTTTCATGTGATAATACATTGAAAAGTTCTACGATATAAGTTAAATAAAGATATTTTGTATAATCCGCTTTAATATCAGAAAACGCATTTATCAGTTTTACATCCTGTGCATAAGAAGGAGCATCTGCATTTTTTTTATAAAAACTGAAAGCAATAACAGAACCAATATCCGCTGTATTTAATTTTTTACTTTTTGATTTTAATACTCCTTTAAATATAAAAGTCATAATTCCGTTATTTTTAGAGAGTAAAGTAACAATCTTATCTGCTTCTGTATATTGTGCTGACTTTATTACTATACCGCTCGTTTTATAAATCATTTTTTCTGTTTAACTAATTTATTAAAATAAAAAGATTCCTTTTCCCTCATTTCACCATTATCTGTTTCGTGATCATATCCAAGTATGTGTAATACAGCATGGATGACTAATAGAAGTAATTCTTCTTTATATGAGTTATTATAAGCAGCGCTGTTGCGTTCAGCTGTTTCAACAGAGATAACAGCATCCCCTAAAGTATTATTATACAGAATCTCTTCGCCTTCCAGCATTGAAAAAGAGATAACATCTGTACTCCCGGTTCTGTTAAAATACTGCTTATTATACTTTTTCATTTGTTTATCATCAACAAATAAAAAAGTAATTTCAGCGGAATTAATATTAAAATTTTTAAGCAGTTTATTTGTTTTTTTCTCTTCTCTTATAACATATTCTACTACACGCTCAATATCTTTTCTATAAATTATTCGTTTTGAAGAATTATTAAAAATATTAACTTTCATGCCGTTTTGTTTTCTTTGCAATATCAGGATACTCAATTCTTGTATGAAACATAGCCGATAAAACCTGCAGGAAGCTGTCTTTAATTTTATTTAAATCCGTTAAAGTAAGAGGACACTCATCAAGCTGTCCGTCAAAAAACTTTGCATCAATAATAGAACGAACAGTTGTTTCAAGTCTGGAATGCGAAGTCTTTTTTAAAGCCCTTGCAGCTGCTTCTACGGAATCTGCAAGCATAATAATCGCCGATTCTTTAGTCTGCGGTTTTGGCCCGGGATATCTGAAAGTATTCTCCAGTTCTTGCGGTGATATTGAATTGGTATCAGAATTTTTAAGCGCCTGATCATAAAAATATGAAATTATTGTCTTACCATGATGCTCCCTTATTATATCTATTATTTCCTGAGGCAATCTTAATTTCTTTGCCAGTTCCACTCCCTTTTTTATGTGTGCTTTTATTATTGACGCAGAAATCGACGGTTTTAATTTAGAATGCCTGTTGTGCCCATCCTGATTCTCAATAAAATATTCAGGCTCAACCAATTTCCCAATATCGTGATAATATCCCCCTACTCTTGCCAGTAATGAATTCGCACCTATTGCAAGCGCTGCTGTTTCTGCAAGATTGGCTGTTAATATACTATGATTATATGTCCCCGGGGCTTCGATTAATAATTTCTTCATTATCTTTGAATTTAAATCAGAAAGTTCTAACAATCTGTATTCCGTTAAAAGATTGAATATATATTCAAACATTGGAAATAATCCCATAGCAAGTATCATTGATAAAATTCCATTAGCAAAACCCGTAACAATACTATTACTTAATTGATAGTGATTAAAATTCAAAATGTTATCAAGAGCAATTATCTGTATTAAATAAAACACTCCAATAATTAAGCCTACATACCACATATATAATCTTCGCTTTATTTTGGATGATATAATCACTGCAAAAATACCTGTAATTAATACAACAAAAAAATTTAAAAAATTAAGATTTGTAATAAAACTTATTAATATTGTTAAAATTACAATTATCCAGTAAGACATATTCGACATAACAAGCAGATTCGTCAACACCCCTATTCCGCTTATTGGTATAAATAACGCTGCAGGGATGTGAGTCTTTATTAAATTCCGCAACATAGGTGTAAAATAACTTATGGTCATCATAAAAAATAAATAAAAAATTATAAAATAAAAATTCTTATCCTTTGTAAAATATACTCCTCCGTAACGATAAAAAAGTATAGCAAACATAATGTAAAATAAAAATAAAAACTCAAACTTACCTCTTAATATATAAATATTACTTCTGTTAGAATAATTCTTTAATTCCTGCAGGATATTAAATTTAGATTCTGTTATTTCTTCTCCGTATCGGACTACAATTTGTCCCTTTTTCAGATGCTTCTTTACTGCATGTATATTCTCAACTATTTTTATACGCTTTTTTCCTGTAGCTTCTTTATCATAAAATAAATTTGGAGAAATAAAAAGTTTTAAAATATTCGCAAGAACTTCTACTTTTACTCTTCTAAGTTTCGGATACTGTTTTCTTAATTCCGAAGTTAAATTTAAATTCTTATAGAAAAAAATATCCGATATATTGCTTATAATATAAATTTTTTCTTTATTTTCATTGTAAAAAGTTTTTTCTATTTTTCCTGTCGGACTTAATCTTGACAGAGTTTTATAATCAAGTTGTGCCACACCTCTTTTGTATATCTTTATCATTGAATTAATGCTCTTGTCTCTGAGATAATTTATTTTATAATACCTGAATAAATCTTTTATAATACTCTTTTTGATTTTATAATACTTATAGAAAACTTTAACTTTATCATCAAGAGAATTATACTCAGCATCTATCTCTTCTACTTTTTTGAAAAACTTTTCTATATCTTTTCTTTTATCATTTATTATGCTCATATTAAGTTTAAATACAGGGATAATCTTTTTCATTGCAGCATCAATTTTTTTCTGCGTCTTTTTTCTGTCAATATAAGTTATATTCTCTTCAACCTTAATATCATACGGAGCAATATCACCTATTTGTAAGCCTATAGAATTTTTTTTATACTTTAAAGACAGAAGATAATAACTCCACAGCATCAGTAAAAAAATCACAAAAAACTTCAAATAAAAAAGAATTTTTTTATTTTCTTCAAGAAACACATTTATATTATTTTTTAATTTAAGCAGATAATCACTTATCGTTTTTATAATATTTATCATATGCTTCTATAATCCTCTGTACAAGATAATGGCGAACGACATCATCTGAAGAAAAATATGCGAACTTGATTCCTTCTATATCCTGCAATATATCCTGAATTAAAATCAAACCGGACTTTTTAGAAAACGGCAGGTCTATTTGCGTTATATCTCCTGTAATTACTGTTTTAGAATTTACGCCTATTCGGGTTAAAAACATTTTCATCTGCTCAGGATTTGTGTTCTGTGCTTCATCAAGTATAATAAATGCATCATTAAGTGTTCTTCCCCGCATATATGCGAGAGGAGCTATTTCTATTATACCGGTATTAGAATATCTCAGATATTTTTCATAACTCATCATATCAAAAATAGCATCATGCAGAGGTTTCAAATACGGATTAACCTTTTCTTCAAGATTTCCGGGGAGAAAGCCGAGATTCTCACCTGCTTCTACAACAGGCCTTGTCAAAATAATCTTCTTAACTTTTTCATTTACAAGATAATTAATAGCCATAGCCATAGCAAGATATGTTTTTCCTGTACCTGCCGGGCCTATTGCAAAAACTATATCGTTCTTTTCAATGTAGTCAAGATACTTAACCTGTCCGTATGTTCTCGGGATAATCATCTTCCCCTTAAGTGCAACCTTAATAGCCCTTGAAAAAATATCTGTGAAGTTTATTTCTTTATTATTCAGTACCCTGCGAATACCGTAAATAATATTATATGTAGTAAGATGAAATCTGTTTTTTACAGCTTCTATTACTGCTGTAAGTAATTTTTCACACTTATTTATTAAATCATCATCACCTTCTAAAATAATCCTGTTTCCCTTTGTATATATTTCTACAGGAAAATGCTGTTTTATTAATTTTAAAAATTTATCTTCGCTTCCTACGATATTAGACACAAGATGTGTACTTTCAATCTCTATCTCTTTTTTCATTTATCAATAACCACTTTAATAAATAATTCTCGTAATTGTTTATCATCAACAACTGACGGAGAATTACTCATTAAGTCAATAGCTTTTTGTGTTTTTGGGAAAGGAATAACATCTCTGATAGAATTTTCTTTTAGCATAAGCATTAAAATTCTATCAAGTCCAAACGCAATACCGCCATGAGGAGGAGTGCCGTATTTTAAAGCATTAAGAAGAAAACCGAATTGCTCATACATTGTATCTTTGTCAAAACCAAGAGAACTGAACATCTGTTCCTGCAGCTGCGGGTTATGAATTCGGATACTTCCACCACCCAATTCAATGCCGTTTAATACAAGATCATAACTTCGCGCCAGCAGACTATCCGGTTTATTTTTTAATGCTTCTATTAATTC
>CAYQNP010000054.1:0-6719 GCA_964418785.1 uncultured Spirochaetia bacterium
CCAAGAAGTTTTAAAGGAAAATTATATAATAGAGAGAAAGGAGGAAAGGAAAATGAAAAGGATAATAATTTTAGCAACAACAATTTTATTAATAGCAGGGATAAACTCGTGTACAACATCTGAGAAGGCAAAGGATACAAAAGAGTTAGTATTCAGTTTCTGGGGCTCTCCGGAGCAGGTAAAGATTGACGAAGAGATAATTGAAAAATTTAAAGAACAGCATCCGGGTGTAGAGATAAAAACAATTCACATACCGTCGCAATCAAGATATAATGATAAATTATTAACAATGATAGCAGGGGGAACTCCTCCGGATGTAATGTTTGTACATTTGAATGCGTTTCCTACATATGCAGACAGCGGGAAATTACTTGCATTGGATGAACTGGTAAAAAGAGATTTAAAGAAAGAGATAAAAGATATATATCCGTTAGCATTAAAATCATTTACATATAGAGGAAAACTGTATGCCTTTCCAAGGGATGTAAGCGGCTGGGTAATGTATTATAATAAAGATTTATTTGACAAAGCAAAGATAAAATACCCGGATAAGAGCTGGACATGGAAAGATTTTGAAGAAGCATGTAAGAAATTGACAAAAGATACGAACGGAGACGGAGTAAAAGATGTATACGGAGCAATATTTCCGCAGTATTTACCAATGATACTGTATGCATTTGGGGGGAAGATATTTGATAATGAAGAAGATCCTGAAAAATGCGTAATAGGAGAATACAAGGAGAATTTAGAGGCATTAAGATATGCGAAGAGGTTATTTAAGGAAGGAGCAGTAGCGCCGATGGAGATAGGGAGCGGAGTTGGGACACATGAGATATTTATGTCCGGGAAGATAGGGATGTATTTTACAGGGAAATGGAAGGTACCGGATTTTAAGAAGATAACGAAATTCAAATGGGATGTAGCGCCTGTACCGAAAGGGAAAGCAAGGAGAGCAACAAGGCAGTCAGGGTCAGCACTGGCAATAGCAAAGAATAGTAAAAACAGGGAGCTGGCATGGGAATTTGTAAAGTATTATACAGGAAAAGAAGGAGTAAAGATATCTACGAAGAGCGGGAGAATGACCCCGATATATAAATCATTAATAAATTCGAGACTGTTTTTAGAACAGAGGCCTCCTGAACATGTAAAATATTTTGCAGACACAATGGAATACGGAATAACAGGTACAAAGTTTCCAAAGAACGGAGAGGTATTATATACATTATTTAATGTATTCACAATGGTAATAGAGGGGCAGTTAAGTGAAGAAGAAGGGATAAAGAGACTGCAGGAAGAGTTAAGCAGGATAGTAGAGAATTATCGGGCAGAAAGAGGGGATAAGTAGAGCATAAATTAAAGAAGGAAATGGAGAATAGAGAAATGAAAAAAGGAACGAGCGGGGAATTAATAGTAAAAGAAAAATACGATAACAGCGGATATCTGTTTGTGCTGCCGAATATGCTTGGTTTTTTATCGTTTACATTGCTGCCGGTTATAGCATCATTAATATTGTCGTTTTACAGATGGAACATAATAACAAAGCCTGTATTTGTAGGGATTTCAAATTTTAGTGCATTAATGGGAGACAAGAATTTCTGGTATTATTTGGGAAACACATTATACTTTATGTTAAATATACCGTTAGGGATGGCATTTTCATTATTTCTGGCGATACTGGTAGACAGGAGTATAAAAGGGATAGGAGTATATAGGTTATTATATTTTCTGCCGTATATAACGCCGATAATAGCATCAGCAATAGTATGGAGATTATTATATCAGAGTGATTACGGATTAATAAATCAGTTTTTAAGGTTTATAGGGATAAGCAATCCGCCGAGGTGGTTGGGGAATCCGAATTTAGCAAAACCTGCAATAATAATAGCAAATATCTGGCATGGCTCAGGGCAGAGGATGATACTGTATCTTGCTGCACTGCAGGGAATTCCGAAATCGTATTATGAAGCAGCAGAGATAGACGGAGCAAGCGGGTGGCAAAAATTTATATATATAACATTACCGCAATTATCATTTATAAATTTTTTTATAGTAATAATGGGAGTAATAAACGGGTTCAGGGCGTTTGGAGTACAGTATGTAATGACAGAAGGCGGACCTGCAGGTGCAACCACAACAATAGTATATTACATATATAATAATGCATTCAGGTGGTTCAGGATGGGATATGCATCAGCAATATCATGGGTATTGTTTATACTTATGTTTATATTTACAATAATACAATGGAAATATAAAAAGGGAGAAGTAGTCTGATGAGTGAAGTGTTAAATAATAATTATAAACGAGATAAAATAATTAATAAAGTAATACTGTACATAATATTGAGCATAATAGGAGTAGTAATGGTAGCACCGTTTATCTGGATGATAATAACATCGGTGTCAACACAGGAAGACATATCAACATTTCGGATAATACCGGAGAGAATAAATCTGGATAATTATGCAGAGGTATTTCGTCAGGTGCCGTTTCATTTGTTTTATATAAACTCATTATGGACAACAGTAATAATAACAGCAGGGAAATTAATAACAGCATCACTTGCAGGATATGCATTTGCAAGGATAAAATTTAGATTTCGAGATGCGATATTTTTAACATATCTTGCGACATTAATGATACCGCAGCAGGTAACAATGATACCGATATTTATAGTATTTAAGAAGATAGGGTGGGTAGACACATATGCAGGATTAATATTTCCGCAGATATTTACAGCGTACGGAACATTTATGATGAGACAGTTTTTTATGACAATACCTAAGGAGATAGAGGAATCAGCGAGAATAGACGGAGCGAATAATTTTTTAATCTATTACAGGATATTTCTTCCGTTATCAAAGCCTGCGCTTGCGAGTTTAGGGACATTTGCATTTATCTGGAGCTGGAATAATTTTATGTGGCCGTTGATAGTATTAAATTCATTAAATAAGATGACATTGCCGGTAGGTATATCAATGTTCCAGTCAATGTATTCTACGCAGTATAATCTGCTGATGGCAGCTGCAGTACTTGCTATAGTCCCTGTAATAATAGTATACCTGTTTGTACAGAGATTTTTTAAGAAAGGCATTGTTATGTCCGGCTTGAAAGGTTAATTATAATCTTATATTTTTCTTGTGTGCTGATAGGAATTAAAAATAAAAAAATAGTTGACATTGTAATTAAGGTGCTTATATTAATATCACTAAAATTATGATATTTGGAGTTTGTATGAAAAACGGAATTATAACTGAAGAAGATAAAATTTATGATCTTATAATAAAATTTCCGCAGTTAAAGGATACACTGATAAAAATGAATCCGGTTTTTGAGAAATTAAATAATAAAATAGCATTTAATACAGTAGCTAAAGTTACAACTGTAAAAACAGCAGCAAAAATCGGGAAAATTTATCTAAATCAATTTTTACTTGAATTAAATGAATCTATCGGGAAAGAAAAGGAGTTTCTGAAATATAAGAAGAAGGAATTAAATAGAGTAAAAGGAGAGGTTTTATCAGAAACATTTGGTATAGAAAATAAAGAGCCTCCTGTGTGGCTCGATAATACAGAAGGGTTTAAAATTTTTGATTACAGTGAACGAGACGAAGAGCCGTTTTTAGAGGTTACAAGATATGCATCTTTATTAAAATTAAATGAAGGTTTTATACTTATACAAAAATTTGAACCATTGCCTCTGATAAATTATTTAGGGAAATTAGGTTTTGATTATTTTACAGATAAACTTGACAATTCAAAATATAAAGTTTATTTTTACAAAACAAACCAAGGAGAGAAAAGATGAGTGAAGTAAAATTAAACAAAGAGGATTTTAATAAAAATAAGGAAAAGATAAAAGAGCTGCTGAAAAAACTGAATGCAGATACAGACAAAGAAGAGATTAAAAGAACAAGAGAAGAGTTTAAAGATGTGCTTTCCAGGGTAAATCCGATAGTTATAGCCGTAGCAGAAGGAGAACTTGTAAACGAAGGGTATTCTCAAGATGATTTAAAAAATGCGTGTGATGTACATCTTGAATTATTTAAAGATTCCATAGAGAATCCCAATTTAAAAGTACCGGAATGGCATCCTATATATAAATTTCAGGAAGAGCACAGGGGCATATTGCGTATACTTGAGCGCATGCGGGAACTAATAAAAGAGGCGCGTAGTAAGGGGAGTTTTGAATCTGCTGAAGAAGAGATAAAGAAAATAGAAAAATTTGCAAAGCAGCTTATGGATGCAGAGAGCCATAATGTTCGGCAGGAAAACACTTTATTCCCTATTCTTGAAAGACATGGTATAGAGCAGCCTCCGGCTATTATGTGGACAGAGCATCTTGAAATGAAGGAAGAGAAGAAAAAATTATTAAAATTATTAGAGGAAAAAGATACATATGAATTTGAAGAATTTTTAAATTTAATTGACGGTACAGTAATTTTATTATGGGAACAATTTGGTGCTCATACACAGAAAGAAGAGAACATTTTATATGCAACAGCACTTGATGTAATAACAGATGAGGAATGGCAGGATATAAAAGAGGAATGTGATAATTTAGGTTATTTTAATTTAGATATAGATTAAGGAGGAAAAAATGAATTTAAAAGAGTTACCAACAGAAGTAGTTGAAAAAATATTAGATTCTTTACCGGTGGACATATCTTTTGTTGACAAAGACGATGTTGTTAAATATTTTAATAGTCCCAAATCAGGCAGAATTTTTCCAAGGACAAAAATGGATTTACAGAGAAAAGTTCAGAATTGTCATCCGCAGAAAAGTGTGCATATGGTAAACAAGATACTTGATGCATTTAAAAAAGGCGAACGCGACGAGGCGCCGTTCTGGATAAATTTAAACGGCAGACTCATTTATATAAACTATTTCCCTGTTAGAGATAAAGACGGAAATTATCTTGGTACACTTGAAGTAACTCAGGATATTACAGAGTTAAAAAAAATAGAAGGCGAGAAAAGATTACTCGATTGGGAATAAATCTAATAAAATGAAGCAATATAAAGTATCTGTAAAAAAAGTTTCTGAATATAATTATGAATTTGTTTACAGTTCTATAAAAGAGGCTATTGAGGATATTGGCGGGATTCAAACTTTTATAAAGCCCGGTGAAAAAGTTTTGTTAAAGCCTAATTTATTAGGTGCATTTCATCCTGATAAGGCAATAACAACTCATCCTGTAATTGTGAAAGCAGTAATAAATATAGTTCGAGAAGCCGGCGCAGTCCCGTTTGTTGGAGATTCGCCTGCTTTTCAGCCCTTTTTATCTGTTGCAAAAGCAAGCAAAATTAAAGTTGTATGTGATGCGGAAAATGTAGAACTGGTAAATTTAAATAATAAAACAGAAGTGGATAATAAAGAAGCTGTTATTGATAAATATACAGCGTTATCGGAACAGTTAAACAGATTTGATAAAATAATAAATTTGCCAAAATTAAAAAATCATGTATTGACTAAAATAACAGTGGCAGTGAAAAATATATTCGGGGTTGTGCCCGGAACCACTAAGAGTATGTATCATTACAGATATAAAGATATTAGAAATTTTTCTCATATGTTGCTGGATATACATCTTTTAGTTAAGCCTGTATTAAATATAGTTGACGGGATACTTGCATTAGAAGGTGAAGGTCCTGCTGCAAGCGGAAAGCCCAGAAAAGCAAATGTAATTATAGCGGGTAATGATGCAGTTGCAACCGACATAGTTGCTGCTGAGATTATGAATTATAATCCGTATTCCATAGTATATCTGGGATTGGCTCGAGATAGAAAACAGGGAGGGTACTCTTTTGATTTGATAGATCTATATGGCGAAGATATTGAAAAGGTTAAATTAAAAGATTTTATTCATGCGCAGGGGCAGACTTCTACAGAATTATTTCCCGGATTCGTGGGAAAAATAATTTCCCGCTTTTTTATAAAAAAGCCGTTTGTTAATTTTGACAAATGTATCGGCTGCAGTGACTGTGCTAAAATCTGTCCGCCACAGACAATAAAAATAATCAATAATAAAGCTGTTATAAACTATGATAACTGTATTAAATGTTACTGCTGTATAGAAGCATGTCCGTATGATGCTATTGTCAGAAAAAGATTATGGAGTGTCGGCTGAAGTTTATACTTTAAAGTTTAAAAGATCATTAATAGACATTTTGCTCTCTTTTTTTGCTTTCTCTTCGTCTTGAAGTTTTAATTTTAAAGGAAGCCATTTTTCATTGTATAATTCTGCAAGTTTAAAGATTTCGTCTTCTTTATATTCTTCTTTAATTTTTACCTGAAGATTATATTTCTCTTCTTTCATTCCTCGATACATAATATATGCAACATCACTGATTGTCTGTACAAAATGTTTTGTATAAAAAATCATATATCCAATTACAAGTATAATAATTATTACAAAATTCTGTATATTCACGGCTGCTGTTTCTTTTGTTATCTCGCTTACATCTATGTATAATTTAAAGTCGTCTTTATTTATTTCTATTACATCTTCATAAGAGTAATATTTTTCGAATTTATCATCTGCTATATTTGAAAAAATTAAAAAATCATTAAAATAACATTTTAATATACTGCTGTCGTTTGATAAGAGATTAAATGATAAGATTTTTAAAGGAACATCCATATCTGTATTAATTTTTTCAATATTATTGATTAGTTTTGCATAATGTATTTTCTTCGTATTATAAAGATTTTCAGTA
>CAYQNP010000055.1:0-7901 GCA_964418785.1 uncultured Spirochaetia bacterium
CAAAGTTTCAGTTTTCATAGGTGTAGCACCTGCAAGCATAACACTTGCTCCAAATTCGCCCAGAGAACGGGCAAACGCAAGAAAAAATGCTGTTGTAATTCCTTTCACAGAAAGAGGAAGCATTATTCTGAAAAAGGACTGTATTCTGCTTGCACCAAGAGTATGCGCAACTTCATCATATATTCTCTGGACAGAATTAAAAGCCATTTTTATCACATTCACTGAAATACCAAAAGCAACTATTGTTTGAGCAACAATTAATCCGGGAACTTCATATACCACATGAAAAAAATTTTTTTCAAAAAATTCTCCAGGAGGTGTTCTGAAAAAAAGCAGAAGCATTGCGCCAATTGCAACAGGAGGCAATACAACCGGAAGATATAATAATGTTTCTATTAAATTTTTAAAAATAAAATCATATCGGCTTAAAACAAATGCTACCGGAATAGATATTATAACTGCAATTAAAGCAGATATTAATGCTGTAAAAAACGAAAGTTTTACTGCAAAAAATATTTCCCTTTTAAACAAAGCATTCGAAGGAATTGAAGTATAAATTTTTATAAAAACAATAAAAATTATAAGTATAAAGAATAGAACCAGTAAGATAAATATTATCCAGAATAATATACCTGATAATTTAAATTTATTTTTTTCCAACAAGCTGAAAATATTTTTCAGGAAGTTTATACTCGCCACCTATTGAAGCCTCCGGAGCATACTGTTTTGCTGATTTTTCGTCTGTTATATATCCCCATTTTTTAAAAACCACCTTGCCGTCTTTGGATAGGACATAATTTATAAACTTTTCTGCAATATATCTATTCTTATTAAACTCAGCAACAGCTATCGCAACATAAGCAAGTCTTTTTATTTTCTCCGGCTCGATTAGAATTAATTCAGTTTTATCAGGGTTCCAGTTCTTAAACACCTTCCAGCCGATTATTGCATCAACTTTACCAAGTACAACTAAATTCTCAGTAGCAGCACACCCCTTTGCAAATACAACTATATTAGGAAAGACTTTTTCCAATATATTATTTGCATCAAAAATCTCTGTAGCATATAATCCAAGACAAACCGTCTCAGGATTTCCTATCCCTACTCTAACACCTTTATTTGTTAAATCTTCAAGTGTTTTAACTGATTTGGGATTACCTTTAGGTGTTAAAATAGCAGGAACAAGATAAGCTATTTTTCTATCTGTATTCTTTTTTAATAAACCTCTTTTTTCGCCTATTATTATATAATCCGGTGAACCGCAAAGATAAACATCCCCTTTTTTAGAAAGTTCCATCTGGGCAAGCAAATTACCTGAACCGCTGTAAATAACATTTACTTTTATTCCTGTTTTTTTCTCAAAATTTGAAATAATTTCTTCCATAGGTACTTTAACAGCTGATCCGCAAAAAAAATCCAACTGTTCTTTTTTCACCTTATCTCTACATCCTATTAAAATGAATAAAACCGAAAATATTATTAAAAATTTCTTCATCCTGTTATTCCAATCTTATAATTTTTAATTTAATCTAACTGTTTAATAAAAATAATCAACCTTTTTTTAGGGACGGAGGATGACATTGTGTATTCTGCAGGAGCGAATAATCATTCAATCTAATGTCATCCCTAATAAGCAGGCTCTCTCTTTGTCATTCCGAACCGAGCAAAGCGAGTGTGAGGAATCCTTTCAGTTGAATTAGATTTTTCGCATTTGCTCGAAATGACAGGAAGGTAGCGGCTCGAAACTACAAAAAAAGTTTATAAAGTATTGCACCGTCCCCAATCTTAATAAAAAAGGCTTGACTTTAAAGTTATTTTCTATATAATTGTGTTTAATATGAGTGAAAAAATCTTAATAATAGACGACATGACATATATAAGAATGATACTGCGTAAATATCTGGAAAAGAATAATTTTACAGAAATCGACGAAGCCGCAGACGGATTAGAAGCATTAAAAAAAGTAAATGAATTTAAACCTGATATTGCCATACTTGACTTATATTTACCCAAAATCAGCGGAATGAACCTTATACACCTTTTTTTAAACATAAGGCCGTCCATAAAAATCCTTATATGCAGTGTATCAAGTGATGTTGAACTCTACGAAAAGGCACTAAGTAAAGGAGCCCTTGACTGGATAAAAAAACCGGTTAATGAAAAAGATTTAATACGCAAGATATACGAACTTAGAGATAAAGAAGTCAAAACAGATTCTACATTTGTAGTAGAACCGCCTTCAGATACAGGCTCTGAAAAAATAAATATTAAATTAGATATTGATAAATCGTTACAGATAATCACTCTTTACGGTTCCCTTGATGAAAAGGATATAAACGATGTAGTAGAAACAATTAACGGATTAGTCCCGTACAATTACAAAAATATAATAATAAACTTCAATGGAGTAACAAAACTGGAATGCGGACTTGCACCGTTAAAAAACATAAAATCCGAACTGCTGAACTTTGTATTGTTGAAAAACGACAGTATACAGGAATGTATAGATAAAGCAGGATTAACCGCAAAAATTTTCAAGACAGAACTTCAGGCAATTCAAAACATTTGATATGGAGGTAATTAACAATGATAAACACTATGATAATGGCAGGCGGAAAAGGTGAAAGGTTCTGGCCTAAAAGCAGGTTATCCACACCAAAACAGCTCCTTCCTATAACAGGCGAAAAAACAATGATTGAAGAGACTATTGACAGAATACTTCCATTAAGCAGTAAAGAAAATATTTTTATATCCACAAATAAAAAATTAAAAGCACAAATACAGAATATTCTTACAGACATTTCAGACGAGAATTACATACTTGAACCTGAACCAAGAGACACAGCCCCGGCAATAGCACTTGCAACAGCAATTATAGGCAAAAAATATCCCGGTTCTGTTATGATAGTTCTTCCTGCTGACCATTATATAATTGATTCTGATATATTTAGAGAAGACTTAAAAATTGCAGCAAATATAGCAAAAGAAACAGGTTGCCTTATTACATTCGGAATAAATCCTGCAAGAATCGAGACAGGATACGGTTATATTGAATTAGGAGAAATAATAAATTCAAGTTACGAAAATCCTGCTTATGAAGTTAAAAGTTTCAAAGAAAAACCTGATTTTATAACAGCAAAAGAATATGTAGAAAAAGGAAATTTTGTCTGGAACAGCGGTATTTTTATCTGGACAACAACCGCAATAATGGAAGCCTTTGAAAAACATCTTCCGGAAATGTTTGAAGGTATAATTAAAATTCAGGACATACTTGAAAACAGCGGTAATATTACTGAAATAGAAGAAGTATTTAAAACTCTGCCTAAAATTTCTATTGATTACGGCGTAATGGAAAAAGCTGAAAATGTACTATCAATGAAAGCACGGTTCCGATGGGACGATGTCGGCAGCTGGCCTGCTTTAGAACGTGTATTTAAATCAGATGAAAACAAAAATATAATAAAAGGTTTATGGGTAGGCAGAGATACAAATAATTCTATCATCCTTGGTGACGATGAAAACCTGATTGCCACTTTAGGACTGAACAATATGGTCGTTGTTAAAGAAAAAGATTCTATCCTTATTATGAGCAAAGATAAAGCCCAGGATTTGAAAAAAGTGGTAGAACAGATTAAAGAAGACGAAAATCTTAAAAAATTTACAGAATAATTATGAAAAAAAAAATAACTGTTATCCTGCTTATATTTGCAGTGATGTTTATATTTGCAACTGCCTATTATTTTATCTACCAGAGTAGATTTATAAATCTTACTACTGAAACAAGCGAAGGCAACTTACGGCTCGGTAAAATATTCAGTATGTATCCTGATAATAAAACTTTTAAAGGCAAACATAGTTCTATAGATTTTATAACTTTATCACACTTATTAAAATACAGTTCTTATTCCTTAATAAAACAGGATATATTTATTCTAATAAATGCATCAAACATAAAAACTCTGCAAAAGGGTGTTTATATTTATAAAAAAACAAACCACTCACTTGAATTACTATCCCGAAAAATTCTTTCACCTAAAAACAAAATTTTAATATGTATAAATAAAAATTCTCCTGAGCATTATTTAAGTGCAGGAGTAGTATTTGAAAACATAATTTTAGGTCTTATTGACAACAATATTTCATTCTATCTGAAACAGATTCAAAACAGAATTTACACTTATACTGCAATAGAAGAAATAATTATCGGCGAAAAAACAAAATGAAACTTATCAGTGTAATTATTCCTACTTATAATAGAAAAAATTTTTTAAAGATTGCTGTAGAATCTGTATTGAACCAGACATACAAAAATTTTGAACTGATAATAGTGGATGACGGTTCAACCGATGATACAGAAAATTTAATAAAAAGTTACAATGATGAAAGAATAATATATTGGTATCAAAAAAACAGAGGTGCTTCTGCTGCAAGGAATACAGGTATCAGTATTGCAAATGGTTATTACATAGCGTTTCTTGATTCAGACGACAGATGGAAACCGGAAAAACTTGAAATACAATATCAAGCAATGGAAGAACACCCTGAGTTTATGCTTTCTCATACAGAAGAGATATGGTATAGGAACGGGAAAATACTCAATCCGAAAAAAAAGCATAAAAAACAGCATGGTGATATTTTTAAGCAATCATTACAGCTATGTGCCATCAGTATGTCAACTGTTATGGTAAAAAAAGAGTTATTCAACCTGATAGGTTTATATGACGAAAAACTTGAAGTATGCGAAGATTACGATATGTGGCTTCGGGTTACTTCTCAGTATCCTGTTTTATTAATAGATTTACCGCTTACATTAAAAGAAGGCGGACACCCTGATCAACTTTCTCATAAATATTTCGGAATGGACAAATTCAGAATATATTCTATTGAAAAATTAATTTCATCAAATGTTCTTAATAGTACTAAAAAAGAGTTAGCCTTGCAGGAACTGACAAAAAAATGCACTATCTACGGAAAAGGCTGTATTAAACATAATAAACAAAGTGAAGGAGAATATTATCTTGAATTACCGAACAAATATAGATAAGATTATAGAAGAAAAATTATACTTAAAAAAAGGTCTTAACAAAAAAAATGAGATTGCCCGTCTTATTTTTGAGATATTAAAAAGAGAAAAAATTTCAATAGACGACCTGTTGCATAAACAGGATTTAAAAAATTATATAAATCAGAAAAAATATAATTTTAAATTATTAAAAAAAATTTTGGTGGACATAAGATATCCCGAATATAAACCAAAGGAAAATGAAATTTTTTTACCCAAATTAGAAG
Source organism: uncultured Spirochaetia bacterium (assembly GCA_964418785.1). Lineage (GTDB taxonomy): Bacteria > Spirochaetota > JAHITG01 > JAHITG01 > CAYQNP01 > CAYQNP01. Next base: position 5,290 of record CAYQNP010000055.1, read on the forward strand.
AGCCAATAAAAAGAGAATACTTTTATTCAGGAACTTTTAAACCGAAAAAGATTTACATTGAAAAGGAAGCTGAACAATATAAATTAACGAAAAAAATTTTATCCGGATTTCCAAATACTGAAAAGATATTTATAAATAAAATTAAGGATATAAAACGCAACTGGAAAGATTACATACGCACAATAGGAAAAGATGAATTATTTCTCGTAAAAGAGACTTATGATGTTTTCAAAGCCTGTCCTTGCAGCAACAATGTAATTTCCTGCGGCTATTACATATTTAATCTTGGATTCGGATGTCCGTATGACTGCAGTTATTGTTACTTACAGCATTACACAAATTTCCCCGGTATAATACTGCAGGTTAATATTGAAGAAATTTTAAACAAACTTGATAAAATTCTTGCAACTACTAAAAATAAAGTTCTAAGAATAGGAACAGGTGAATTTACAGATTCACTTGTTTTTGACAATATTACTGAATATACAAAATATATCGTACCGTTCTTTGCTGAAAAAAAACATTTATTAGAATTAAAAACAAAAAGCACAAATATTGAAAATTTACTGAATTTAAAACATAACAATAAGACAGTAATATCCTGGAGCCTTAACACCCCGTATATAATAGAAAAGGAAGAACTTTTCACGCCTGACTTAGAATCAAGATTAAAGGCTGCAAAAACAGTAATTGATGCAGGATACAAAGTAGGGTTTCACTTTGACCCTATTGTTTACTATGAAAACTGGGAAAAAGATTACAAAAAGACAATAGACAAAATGTTTCAATACGCAGGAGACAAAATATTATGGATAAGTTTAGGAACATTAAGGTTTCAGAGAGATTTGAAAAAAATAATAGAATCTCGTTTTCCTGAAAACATTCTTCTTGACGGATATCTTTTTATGGACAGTACAGACAAGAAAATGAGGTATCCGAGAGAACTAAGAGAAGACATATTTAATACAATTTATAACCACATAAAATCACACAGCACTAAAACGCTTGTATATATGTGTATGGAAGATAAAACAACATGGCATTCAGTTTACGGCACTGATTTTATACAGAATAATACAGATGAGAATTTAGGAATAAGGTATCACGAACGAAAAAAAAAGCAGCAGTAATAAATATTACTGCTGCTTAAAATTTATTTTATTTTTTCAATTTACTACGACATATTTTTCAATTTATTATCGAAGTACATATCATACGAAGCAAGATCAAAATGTCCATGACCGCTGAAATTAAAAACAATTGTTTTTTCTTCTCCTGTTTCTTTACACTTCAAAGCTTCATCAACAACAGCCTTAATAGCATGCGAAGTTTCCGGGGCAGGGACAAAACCTTCAGTTCTTGCAAATAAGACAGCAGCTTCAAAAGCTTCAAGCTGATGATAGGCTCTTGCTTTTACAATACCTTCTTTAGTCAACTGAGAAATAATCGGGGAATCACCATGATAACGCAATCCGCCTGCATGTATAGCAGGTGGAATAAAATCATAACCCAGAGTATACATCATTAATAAAGGTGTAAGTTTTGCCGTATCACCGAAATCATATCTGTATTCTCCTTTAGTTAAAGTAGGACAGGCAGTAGGTTCAACAGCAATTAAATCAATTTTTTCACCTGCTTTCACATTAGGGACAAAAGGTAGAACCAATCCGCCGAAATTACTTCCGCCGCCGACACACCCTATAAGCATATCCGGTTTTTCATCTATTTTTTCAAGCTGAAGTTTTAATTCCTCTCCTATTATTGTCTGGTGGAGCAATACATGATTAAGAACACTTCCGAGAGCATAATTTGTATCTTTATGAGTTGCAGCTTCTTCTACTGCCTCACCAATAGCAATACCAAGACTTCCCGGAGAATCAGGATCTTTAGCAAGTATTTCACGGCCTGCATTTGTTCTATCACTCGGGCTCGGATAACATGCTGCACCCCAGGCGCGCATTAACGAACGTCTATAAGGTTTTTGGTCATAACTTGCTCTTACCATATACACAGTTGCCTCAAGTCCGAAATAATTACATGCAAACGATAAAGCAGAACCCCACTGCCCTGCTCCTGTTTCTGTAGCAAGTCTTTTTATCCCTTCTTTCATATTGTAATATACCTGTGCAACTGCAGTATTAGGCTTATGACTGCCAGCCGGCGATACAGCTTCATTTTTATAATATATTCTTGCAGGAGTATGCAGTGCTTTCTCAAGTTTTGCTGCCCTGTATAAAGGTGATGGTCTCCATATATTATATACTTTTAACACATCCTCAGGTATATCAATCCAGGTATCCATACTTGCTTCCTGCTCAATTAAAGCTTTTGGAAAAATTACTTCCAGATTCTCAGGCTTTAAAGGCTCCTGTGTTTTCGGATCAAGAGGAGGTGCAAACGGTGTCTTTAAATCCATTAATTCAGGTAAAACATTGTACCACTTCTTGGGAATCTCCTTATCTTCTAATAATACCTTTACTTCTAACATGAAAATGTCCTCCTTAAATAATTGTATTCGATTTTATATAACCATTTTTAGGAATTATAATAATTCCGTCACGAATAAAATAACCTGGGCCGTCATAATTCTCTTTCTTTTTTTGATTTACTAT
>CAYQNP010000056.1:0-3192 GCA_964418785.1 uncultured Spirochaetia bacterium
ATAACTACTGTTGCCGGATTATTTCCTACGGCTTACGGTATAGGAGGCAGAGATTCTATGATAATACCTACTACCATTGTTATTTCCTGGGGTTTATTCTTTTCAACTGCTCTTACATTATTTTTAATTCCTGCTCTATATTACAGCGATTTTAAGATAAAAAAATATTTTAAAAATTTTAAATTTCCAGAATTGAAAAAAATATCTTTATTTGTTTTTATATTTTTATTTCTCAATTCAGCAGTATACAGTAAGGTATTAAAATTAAACAGATTTCTAACTGAAGCAGAAAAAAATAATCCTAAAATATTTCTCGAACTCAAAAAACTGACTGATTCGGAAGCTTTATCAGTGAAAAGCAAAACCATTTATGATTTAGTTTTCAATATTCATTACACCCGGATGTATGATAAACCGTTCTCCTTAACTTCTTCAGAAAAAATCGACACTCAGGAAAACAGCAACATCGGTGCCGGTATTCAATGGATTGTTCCTTATCTCGGTACGCGAATTAAAGCAGGAGTTGATTACAACAAAGCAGATATTACTTTTGCACCTTCATTATTAATGCCGGACGGTAATACCTCTTCTTTTTATAATCCGGTTTTCTCTACAACTGTTTCTCAACCGCTTTTAAAAAACTGGCTCGGTATTCTGGATTCTTTTCCTGTGAAACAGGCTCAACTTAATAAACTTATTACTGAAGAAACAGTAAAAGAAGCAGTTGAAAATATAAAAATAAATCTGTATAAACTTTATTTCAACTGGTATTTATTATATAAACAGTATAATATTTTTGCAACCAATGTTTCAAACAGTGAAATTTTATTAAAACAGATTACAAAAAAATATAAAACAGGTTTAGCGGATAAAGAAGAACTCAGTAAAATAAAAATTATGAATGTTGAATATAAAAAAGCCCGGGATCTGTATCATATAAAATTATCAGATACAGTTAAAAATATATACAGATGGATGACCGGCTCAAATAAAATACCTCAACAAATTAATCTTTTACCTGAAACTAATATTAATTTAACTGATTATAAAAATTTAAAAATCTCTATTAATAATACACGACAAATGAAAATTTTAAACTTAACTAAAAAATTACTGCTTACAGCATTAAAAAAAGAAAAAAACAGTTTATTGCCGGAACTTAATTTTAATGTGGATTATAAAATACAAAATTATACTGATTCTGAAAATGACATATGGAATAAACCGGAATATAAAAATTACACTGTGGGTTTAAGTCTGACCTATCCTATAGGCAATCATTCGGCAAAAGGCGAAGTAAAAAGACTCAAAAACGAATTAAACAAATGGAACTTTAATGTAAAAAATTTTGAACTGGAATTTCAAAACAGTATAACTCAGATTTCAGATTTAATTGCTGTTTATACTAAAATATTAAAATACGACAGAGAATTAATTAAAGAAAGTAAAATACAGGTAAAAGAAGAAGAAAAAAAATATAACCAGGGAAGAAATGACCTTTATTTTATAATACAGGCAAAAAATAAACTGCTTAATTATATGCTTACTTATGAAAAAGATTATATAACTTTACAGGAATTAAAAATAGAATATCTCGGATTAATTGACAAATTATAAATCCGATTTATTCGATAAAGTTTTAACAATTAAGTCATAAACATCTGTAAGACTATTTATATTATCCGGTTCAACAAAATTTTTAAAATCGTCTGATATTATGCACGGAACTTTATTGTAAGTATGAGTTTTTATACTTAAGTCTTCAATATTTCCATGATCGCTTGTAATCACAATTAAGGTATTTTCAGATTTATTTTCAATTATATAAGTTATAAACCTGTTTAAAGATTCAAGGATATTAATTGCCTCACGGGAATCCTGTTTATGACCTGCTTTATCCGTTAAAAAATATTCATAAAGTATAAAATCATAATGTTCTGTATTTTTCAGTAAGATTTTTCCTGCTTCCTCAGGTGTAAATTCTTCAACACCAATATTTTTTTTAATTAATAATTTATTCGTAAAATCCTGATAAATGCTTTCTCTGTTTTTTAAGTCATTAATATTATAAAAACTTTGTTTAGTTGTCAAAGCCATAACAGTTGTAACTGATATTCTTCTTAAAGCCCGATTTATTAATTCGTTTTTATTTTTCAACTGAAACTCTCCGTTTTCAGTTAAAGTTAATATACCGGAAGATAACTCGTCTGCAAAATACGGATAAACATTTATAAATTTAGTTTTAAATCCTGTGTTTTTCAAATCAAGCAGTATATTGGAATTTATTAAAATTTTTCTGATTTCTTTATTTGGGAATCCGAATTTATGTTCTCCTATAATTTTAGACACATTTTTTCCTGTAAACAAAGAAGCCTGACCAGTAGCACTTTGAGGGATGCCGGGGATATCCAGCGTTGCATCTAACGGAATTACTATTATATTACTGCTTATCTTTTTGATATTGTTCTGCTGAAATTCATCATTAAAATGCGATAAATAAAACAACTTATTCAGGAAAAGCGGATTAGTATCTTTTTTCTCTCCAATACCAAAACCGTCGATAAAAATAAAAATTATTTTCAATTAAATTTCCTGTATTTAATATGCAGTAACGAGTATATTATAAATATCCTCTTTTGAAAGTGTACTTGGAACATAGTTTACAAATTCGTACTGATATGCTATATTGGATACAACTGAGAAGATTTCTTTTTTTACATTAAATTCACTTAATTTCTGAGGAACTTTCAAATCAAACAGTAATTTTCTGACTCCTTCAATAGCTTTAATAGCAGCTTCAACTACTGTTATATTTGCAATATTTTCACCGAGTGCTTTTGCTATCTGCAAATATTTATTTGGCACTGCTGTCAGATTAAATTCCATAACATGGGGCAGAAAAACAGCATGAGCTATATTTTGATAAATATTATCTCTTGAAGATAAAGCCAGAGCCATTGCCTGTGCTGTCCCCAACTGAGATGTAAGTAATGACAGAGCAGTTAATACATAGCCCATAATTATATTACTTCGAGCATCTATATCTTCATGAGAAGTAAAAACTTTCTTTAAATTTTTTCCTATAAATTCTATACCGCGCAAAGCCAGAGCATCTGATATGGGATTTGCAACTTTTGAAATATAAGATTCTATTGCATTAGATAATATAGCGACTACTTTTTATTTAAAATT
>CAYQNP010000057.1:0-14910 GCA_964418785.1 uncultured Spirochaetia bacterium
AAGATGCTATTAAAGTTTTATTAAAAGAGATTAATCATAAAGAAAATAAATTTTACAGCCTTATATATATAGCTAAAAGTTATAAAGAACTCGGGGAATACAGAAAAGCGTTAGTGTATTATAGAAAAGCCGCTAAATTAAATAAATCATTGCATATTGTGTATAACGATATGGCACTTGTTTATAAAGCACTTAATAATTCTAAAAAACGGGAATACTATTTAAAAAAAGCAGTATCTGCAAAGAGCGATTTCGGACTTGGATATTATAACCTTGCAAATTTTTATCTCGAAACAAAGAAGTTTAAAAAGGCGATAAATAATTATAATAAGGCTGCACAATATCTGACGGATAATAATATTAAGGCAAAAATTTATGTGGGACTTGGTAATGCTTATCAGAGTATGAATATGTTTTCAGATGCTGTTTTAAATTATGAAAAATCATTAAAATTGGATAAATCAAATTCAAAAGTATACTGGAATCTCGGAGTATTGTATTTTAATAATAGAGATTATAAAAATGCATTAAAAAATTTTCATAGTTTCGTTAAAATAAATAGTACTTTTCCGGATGCATATTATTATATAGGGAACTGTTATAGAGCTATGAGTGATTACGGATTTATGGAAAAAAATTATAAACTGACATTAAAATATAATCCTTCTCATATTAATGCGTTACACGGTCTGGCTGAATATTATGCTCTAAAAAACAATAAAAAAGAGATGATAAAATACTTAAAAAAACTTTTTTATGTTGACAAAAAATATAAAAGGATTATAATAAATGAGAAGATTTTTAAAAAGTTTAAAAATGATAAAGAATTTAAAGAATTATTAAAGTAGTTTAAAGGAGGAATGAAAGAGTGGCAGAGAGAATTGCAAGTGGTATTAAACGAAACAGACAGAATGCTAAAAGAAGATTACGGAATAAAATGGCAAAGTCTGAGATTAGAACTTATTTGAAAAAAGTCTTAACAGCAGTTAAAGAAGGAAAAGAGAGTGAAGCAATTGAATTGGGGAGGATATATGTTTCTAAATTAGATAAAGCAGTAAAACGACATATTCTGCATAAAAATACTGTAAGCAGAAATAAGTCAAGAGTAGACAGGATTTTAAGCAAGATAAAGAAAAATATGGAGCAGGCTGCTCCGCAGGAAGAGGCAAAAGCATAAATTATGCAGAGAAAAGAGCTGGTAGATATTATTTCTGATAAACATGAGGAGATCCCATTAAAGTATGTAGACCTTATTGTTCAGGATGTATTTGAAACAATAAAACAGGAAGTAATTAAAGGAAAAACAATAGAATTAAGAGGATTCGGTACTTTTTATACAAAACAGAGGACTCAGAAAACAGCAAGAAATCCTAAGACAGGAGAGAGAGTACATCTGGAGAGCAGAAGGGTCCCTTATTTTAAAGCCGGGACTATATTTAAAAAACAGGTTATTGAAGGCAGATATTTTAAACTGACAAAAAGAAGAAATAAATAAAATGAGGTAATAAGATATGCCGTTATGGGTTGTAGGTATAGTTGTTGCAGTTATAATTATATTGTACTTATCATTTATTTTTAAGACTTATGTATTCCCTAAAAAACTCAATCAGATTGCAAAGATGCTTGAATCGGGGAATACTAAGACTGCTATAAAATTACTTAAAGCATTTATTGCCAAAAATGACAGAAATATGCTTGCGCATTGGTATCTTGGTGAAGCATATTATAAAGAGAAGAAGTATGAACTGGCGATAGTTGAGTATAAATATGTTTTAAAAATAGGAGATTTTACAAAACAGCTTAGTGAAGTAATGGTTAGAAAACGGCTTGCGCATATTTATCGTTCTTTGAATCAGATTGACGAGGCACAGAAAGAACTTATTTTAGTTGCAAACTTAGAGCCTGATAATTCCAATGTGTTGTTTGAAATAGGGGAACTTTTTTATATGCGTAATTATACGGATAATGCTGTTGCTTATTTTCAGAAAGCCTTAAGAATGAATCCGCAGCATTCCGACAGTCATTATTATCTCGGTATTATTTTTTATCGTTCCGGTAAGTTTGATGAAGCCCAGACTTCTTTAAACAGAGCAATTCAGTATAATCCTAAAAATTATAAAGCACATTTGTATCTTGGGCTGGTTAGCAAAGCAATGGGACAGTTTGATAAAGCTACAAAAGAGTTTGAGATCGCGGAAAGAGATCCTGAAGTAAGATTGCGTGCTTTACTTGAAAACGGTAAAACTTTCCTCGAAAGAGGTAATTTAACAAAGGCTATTGTTGAACTTGAAAGAGCATTGAAGTTTTCTGCTGAGGAGAATGATATTACTATTGAAGTCAGATACTGGCTGGCAACATGTTATGAGAAAAATAGAGATTTATCTTCTGCTATTGAACAGTGGGAAATTATATCTCAACATAGACCGAGTTATAAAGATGTTCCTGAAAAACTCGTTGTGTATTCTGATTTAAGAACAGATGACAGACTAAAAGATTTTCTTACTGCTTCAATGGTTAATTTTCAAAATTTATGTCAGAAAGTCGTAGATGCTATGGGATATACAGTAGTGGAATCTACGCCTGTAAAAGATGATGGCGTTGATATAATTGCAACAGAGAAAGAATTAAAGTGGCGTAATGCCAGACGAATGAATGTTGTTATAAAAATCAGGAGAGTTACAAGTCCTATTGGCGAAATTTCTATCAGAGAAATGCATGAAGAGATGAAAAAAGTTTCTTCTACAAAAGGTATATATATAACCACTTCAACTTTTGCTCCAAGCGCAGTTGAATATGCTTCAACCCGGCCAATAGATTTAGTTGATAAGAGTAAGCTTGTTGAGATTTTAAAGAAAATGAAATAAATAAAACTGCAACATAAAGCATTTGATTTTTATTCAGGAGGTTAATATTTTATGTCAGGACATTCAAAATGGCACTCTATTAAACATAAAAAAGCAGCAATTGATGCTAAAAGAGGAAAAATCTTTAATAAAATAATAAAAGAACTTACAGTTGCAGCCCGTATAGGAGGCGGTAATCCTGAAGATAATGCAAGATTACGACTTATTATACAAAAAGCAAAAAGTGTTAATATGCCTGCAGCTAATATTGAAAAGGCTATAAAAAGGGGAACCGGCGAGCTGGAAGGTGTTTCTTACGAAGAAGCTGTATATGAAGGTTATGGTCCCGGCGGTACTGCTGTTATGATTGAAACTTTGACTGATAATAAAAATAGAACTACTGCTGAGATTAGAAGTATTTTCTCAAAAAACGGCGGAAACCTCGGTGAAAACGGATGTGTTTCCTGGATGTTTACAAGAAAAGGTATGATTACTGTTAAAAGTGATGCTGTGGAGGAAGATAAATTATTTGAGATTGTTGTTGATGCAGGCGCGGAAGATTTGAAAAAAGATGATGAATCCGGTATGTATGAAATTACCTGCGAGCCTGAAAGTCTTGAAAGTGTTAAGGAAGCTCTTGATAAAAATAATATTCCTACAGAAAGCGCTGAGATTACAATGATTCCGCAAAATCTCGTTAAAATAGAAGAACCGGATAAAGCAAAACAGATGGCTCGTTTGTTAATGACTCTGGAAGACCATGATGATGTAAATGCTGTCCATACTAACGCTGATATGGACTCTTCTGTTTTTGAAGGACTTTAAAATTATGGTTGTTCTGGGCATAGACCCCGGCTATGCTATCACAGGTGTTGCTGTTGTTAATGATGATAATAACAGTATAACTCCTTTATATTACGGTGCCATACTTACTGAAAAAAACGATTTGTCTAAAAGAATAAAAATAATCAGTGATGAGTTGGTCAATATCATTAATAAGTATAAACCTGACGAAGCAGGCATAGAAAAACTTTTCTTTAATAAAAATACCAAGACCGGTATTGCTGTTGCAGAACTTAGAGGTGCGATTCTTTTAACTTTAATTAATAATAATATACCTGCTTCGCATTATACTCCTTTGCAGGTGAAAAAGTCTGTTGTCGGTTACGGCGGTGCTGATAAGATTCAGATACAGCAAACAGTTAAACTTTTGCTCGGCTTGAAGGAAATTCCAAAACCGGATGATGTTGCTGATGCTATCGCTGTTGCTATTTGCCATATTAATTCTGCTAAATTTAATAGATTGGCTGGAGTTGAAGAATGATAGGTTATCTTGAAGGAAAATTAATTAGTAAAAAACCTGATAAAATTCTATTGCTGGTTAATGGTATTGGATTTGAAATTATTATCTCTTTAAAAACATTTGAAAAATTAAGTCCTGAAGGTGAACAGGAAAAACTCTTTATTTATACTCTTCATAAAGATGATATTCTGAATCTATATGGATTTAAAAGTCTTGAGGAAAAAGATTTTTTTATTCTCCTTTTATCTTTGAGCGGAATAGGTCCTAAAATGGCTATTTCGTTATTGTCTAAATTCGACTATAATAGTATTAAAAAAGCTGTTGCTTCTCAGGATGTAAAAATGCTTACTTCTATGGGCGGTATCGGGAAAAAAAGAGCTGAAAAACTTTTGTTTGAATTAAAAAATAAAATAAAAGATATTGATTTAATAAGTTCTGATACTGCTGATATGAATACTGTACAGCAAGATGCTATTCTTGCTCTTGAATCCCTCGGATTTAGTAAAGTTGAAGCTGTAAAAATGATTTCAAGCCTTAAGTTATCCGGTTCTGAAACTATAGAAGATATAATCAAAAACGCTCTTGCAAATAGACAGTAATGTATTTTATTTTTCTTCTGTAAATATTCCTTGACTCTAAAATTAAATTGTATATCCTGTTTAATTATGAATACAGTTAAAACAAATTCTAATAAACTGAGCCTGTATGTTACAGGCGGATATCCTGATTTGAAAACTTTTGAAAATATTTTGATTGATTTGTCGAATAGCGGTGCCGATATTCTGGAAATAGGTATTCCTTTTTCTGACCCTATTGCAGATGGTGAGGTTATTCAAAACTCTACTATTGAAGTGTTAAAAAAGAATATTACTTTAATTGATATTGCTGAGAGTATAAAAAGAATAAGACCTAAAATAACTTCGGAATTATATTTTATGTCTTATTATAATCCTATTTTTATATTCGGAGAAGATAAATTTATTAAATTGTGTAAAGATACAGGTATAAATGGTGTAATAATTCCGGACCTTCCTTATGATGCCGGGAAAAATTTTTATAAGAAATTAATAAAAAATAATATTAAAACTTCATTACTGATAACATCTGTAACTCCTATGGAACGAGTTAAAAAAATTGCTAAATATACTACGGGATTTCTTTATTTTGTATCTGTTTTAGGAACAACAGGTGCAAGAAACAGTCTGCCTCTTTCTATTAAAAAACTTTTGAAGAATATAAAACAGAATATCGATAAAGAACTTTTCCTCGGATTCGGTATAAAATCTCCTGAAACAGTAAAACCTTTTATAAATTATCTTGATGGAATAATAATCGGTTCTGCTTTAATTGAACTTATCTCTAAAAATGTTAAATCAAAGAAAATCTTAAAACAGAAATTAAAACAGTTTACAGAAGGTTTTAAAAATTTATAATATTAGTTTCTGTTTTTTCTTGTGTATAATAACAATAGTAATAATACGATTAGAATGAGAATAAGAGCGTATAGAAGAATGTTTGAATAAGTGTAAGAGGCTTTTCTCGTTTCAGGAGTTGAGTTTTTTCTTTGTTGTTTAAAATTTCTTTTTTTTAATATGACAGGCTTGTTTCTGTTTAAATCAAAATAATTATTGTAGACTTTAATAGAACTTTTTTTTATAAATAGGGATATAGTTTTTATTGTAACTGTTGCTCCTGAGATACTGTTTATATCTTTTCCTGCAGTAAAGTCACTGAATATAGATTTACCGATAAATTGTATTTCAAAAAACGGTGTTCGCACAACTTGCTGTTCTGGTAATTTTTTGGGGAGATATAAAATTTTAATTCCGCTTATTCTGCCTGTTTTATAAAGTCCTATTAATATTTTTACAGGTCCGTAAATGCGGCTTAATGATGGCAAGATATCGGTGGTAAGAAAACAGGCTCCTATTAAAGTATTGCCTTTAAAACTTTTCCAGATTAGAGGATTTCCTGATTTGGGAGAGAACCAGGTTGCTGCCGGCATAACATATCTCAAATCGGATTTTGTGATTGATGAGTAGAGAGGAGATAGATTAAAAAGAATCAAAAGATTAATAATCAATAATATCCGCATTATTACTTGAAAGATTTTTAAATTTTTTATCCAGTTCTTTAGCTTTAGCCAGCCCTCTTATTGGTATAATTATGTATTTGCCTTCTCTTATTCTTCTGGGATTTTTTAATCTGTTCATTTTTATAATCATATCTCTGGGAATATTATATTTTTTTGCTATTGTCCAGATGCTTTCACCTTTTTTAATTTTATGGCGTCTGAAAGTAATTCGTTCTTCCGGAGGTATTTTATTGAAGTTTTCAAGGAATATCTCTTTTGTGCCGTAAGGGATTCGTAATTTATAATTATAATAACTCGGCGGAGTTGCCCATCTTTTTAATTCCGGATTTAATTCTTTAATAACATCATAGGTTGTATTACAGCATTCAGCGATAACTTTAAGGTCTGTTGCATCCGGGATTTCTACTGTATCGAACATAATTGGTTCTTCGTGGGCAATATCATTAAAACCGAATTTATCCAGATTTTCACAAATTATAGTAACAGCAATAAATTTCGGGACATATCGTTTAGTTTCTTTTTTTATAAAGATTCTTCCGTCGCGTGTTAATTCCCAGTAATCGCGAGTTTTGTATCGTTTTATTGCTCTTGAAATTTTACCGCCGCCTGCATTGTATGCCGCCAGTGCTAAATACCAGTCTTTGAGCCATCTGTATAAATCACCAAGATGTTTGGCTGCTGCAATTGTTGATTTTTCAGGGCTTCTGCGTTCATCCACCCACCAGTTCGAATGCAGCCCGTACATCCTGCCTGTATATTTTACAAATTGCCATGGCCCGCTCGCATGTTTCGGAGAATATGCAGAAACATTAAACCCGCTCTCGATAATAGGTAAATATACAAGTTCTTCCGGTAATCCATTATCACGAAATGCTTTTTTCATCATATAGAAATATTTGTGCGCCCTCGATAATACTCTGCTTAAATATTTCCTTGAGCCTGTTGTATATATATCAATATATTTAGCTACTTTTTCGTTTATCACCAGTGGTACATGATTTTCCGGCAGTGTTGCTGTGTATTTATCCCCTTCTTGTTTTAGTGCATAAAACGGATCTGTTTTTTTTATATTATTTATATGAGTACAACTGTTTACTACTGTAATTATTATAATAACAATAATAAATCTTTTCATATTTATTCATTTAATTTCTGTATATTATTTGTCAAGATAAAGGCTGTACAAAGATTTTTGAAGCCATTCCAACGCCTATTCCTACTTTAGTGTCGCCTTTTTTTACAAATATAGGACCCGGAGCATTAGTTAATACTTCTATAATATCTTCTTCTAATATCCCAAGTTCATTCAGCCTTGCATTAAATTTATGTCCGCCTTTAATCTGTATTACTTTATACTTTCCTGCCGTTGCCATCGATAGCGGTATCATACCTTCTCCTTCAATACTATAGTGTTAAAGTATAACTTTTTTTAATTTGAAAGTCAAGTAATATAAAAACTTACCTCTGGTTTAATATTAATTAAATATTTTGTTGAATTTAAAATTATTTGTTCTACTCCCTCATTTTTCTCTTTTTTAGTAAAGTATGAAAGGTTTTAAAAGTTTATTTTAATGGATTTATCATTTTTAAGCCTTTTATACCCTTAAAATCTTTTTCGTTCCCTGTAATTAATATCGCTCCTATCTCTATAGCCTATTATTAAATCCGGTATTTTTCCTTTATTTTTTCTCCGATGTTCTATTATCTTTTCTTCTATCGTTTCTATGTATCCAACATATTTTAAATAATATAATATCTCATCTATCTTTTTAATTTCATTTCCCGTAATTTGTGGATATGAATACAACTCTATTTTTGTTATAAAATTATAATATCCTATACCTTTACCTTTATCTATTTCATTAAAATATTTTATTACTGCTCTTTCTCCTTGCAGAAAATATATTATAATATTTGTATCAAAAAAATATTTTTTTATCTCTCCCATTCAGACCTCATTTTTTTCTGGTATTTCACAGGATTAATTTTACTATTTTTTAATGCTCTGGATAGTTTCAATATCCCTTTGTCTGTTTTTTTACTTTTTTTTAGTTTATTTATTAAAATTTGCGGAATTTCAATTTTTATTTTTTTCTCTGTCTCTTCAATAACATAATCTTTAGACAATTCTAAAATTGGCATTTTATCACCTTCCTGTTTTGTTTTATTATACTAATATATTTTATATTTTTTGGTAGTCAATAATTTTTCTCCCTGGAGATTTATCTGTGGTTCAATATTAATTAAATATTTTGTTGAATTTAAAATTATTTGTTATATTATTAAACAGTATAATAGTAAGGTGAGTATGAGTAGAACGACAATGAAGGTGCAGGAAAAAAATAAAATATTGGTTGACTTTTTAAATAAAATGTATTATATTGTAAACGATTACAGGTTAAGGAGGTTTATTATGAAAAAGAAATATTTTCTTGTTTTTGTACTTTTTATTGCACTTATATCTGTTATGTTTATCGGATGTTCTAAATCTGATAACGACGGGAAGATTGTTATCAAATATATGCGCTGGGCAAATCCCGCTGAAGTTAAATCAACTAAAGAATTACTTGATTTATTTATGAAACAAAATCCGGATATAAAGGTTGTTCTTGGTAATGAATCCTGGAGTGCTTACTGGGATAAACTGCAGACTTTATTTGCTTCCGGTGACGGACCTGATGTTTTTCTTCTTGGTTCTTATTATATCGTTGATTTCTATAAAAAAGGCATTCTTGAGAATCTTCAGCCTTATATTGAAAAATCTAAAAATATTAATTTAAAAAAGTTTTTTAAACCGCCTGTGGAACTTTATAAATTTAACGGTGATCTCTATGCTCTTCCTCGTGATATCAACAGTATTGTTCTTTATTATAATAAAGATTTGTTTGATAGAGCAGGAGTCAAGTACCCGACTGCATCATGGACATGGGATGATATTATAAAAGCAGGAAAACAATTAACAAGAGATTATAATAATGACGGCATAATTGATCAGTATGGAATTTTGATTCCGTCTTCTGCTTATGTTTATGAAACAGGATGGGGAAATCTTATCCTTCAAGCAGGTGGGAGTTTATTAAATAAAGAAAAGACAAAAGCAACTGTAAATACACCTGCTGTTGCAAAAGCCCTTCAGTTTTTATGGGACCTTGAATATAAATATAAAATTGCTCCAATGGAAAAATCTAAAGCATCTCTTGGTGATAATGTTTTTATGACAGGCAAAGTTGCTATGGTCTATGACGGTTCATGGATGATTGGAACATATAAAACTATTAAAAGTTTTAAATGGGATGTCCAATTACTGCCGAAGGGGAAAAGGAGAGCATGTATTGCAAATGGTGTGGCAAATGCTATGAGCAGCAAATCTAAACATAAAGAAGCTGCATGGAAATTAATAGAATTTTTATCCAGCAAAGAAGCCCAGATCGCTGTTGCTAAATCCGGGACTGCTATCCCTGTATTGAAAGATATTGCTTACTCTAAGTATTATCTTGACGGCGTTCCTGAAAACAAAAAAGCCTGCCTTGAGATGATAAAGTATGGTCATAATTATCCTGTTACTTCACAGATGAATAGATGGCTCGATAAAGCAATAGGTACTGAACTTGATTTAATAATGCTTAATAAAAAGAGCATAAAAGAAGGTCTGGCTGATGCGGAAAAAGCTGTAAATGCTATACTTTCCGAAGATTAAAAAATAAAAAATATATAATAATTAAAAAAGCAGAGCATTTTGCTCTGCTTTTTTTTTGCGTTCTGTATTTAAGTTATAAAAAAAGTTTTATTGCCGATAAATAATTATAATTATTTTTTTGGAGGCTTATAATGAAAAAATACATAATTTTTATTTTAATATTAATAATGAATTCTGTTTTATATTCTCGAAAAATATATACAGTAGTAGGCAATGGAAAGACCGGATACAAAGATATGGTACCTGCAAGGCAGGCTGAATTGAATTATCCTACGGGTGTTAGTGTTGATAAAGACGGAAATATATATATTGCAGATTGTGTAAATAATAGAATAAGACTCGTTAAAAAAGTAAAAGGTGATGATTTTTATAGAAAAGCTGTTATTCGTACAATAGCCGGAAATGGTGTTTTCGGATATAACGGCACAGGCACTTATGCTGTCAAAGTAAAACTTGCCTGGCCAAAATCTGTCTTTCCTGTTACTCGTAATGCAGGAAAAAATGAATATGTTGAGGTTTATTTCAGTGACAGCAAGAATAATATTATACGAAAAATAGACAAAAGAGGATTTATAAGAAGAATAGCAGGAAATCTTAAAGCAGGATATTCCGGTGATGAGGGACCTGCTGAAAATGCGTCATTATCAGAGCCGAACGGTATTTTTATTGATGCAAATGATAATATATATATTGCTGATACTTTAAATAACAGGGTTAGAGTAGTATATAGTAAAGGTAAAGTTGCAGGGCTTACTGTAAAAAATCCGGTTAAAGGATATATTTATACAATAGCAGGAAACGGCCAGCCCGGTGCCGGCGGTGATAAAGGAAAATCAATATATGCTCAAATCGGTGAACCGTATGATGTGGCTGTGGATAAAGAAGGAAATTTATATATTGCCCAGCGTACAGGAAGTATTGTGCGTAAGGTTGATGTGAAAACAGGCATAATAAGTACTGTGGCAGGAGTTCCTAATAAACCAGGATACAGCGGTGATAACAGTAAAGCAACAATTGAGAAATTAAACCAGCCTTTTGGTGTTTGGGTTGATTTGAATAAGAATATATTTATTGCTGACGGTAATAATATGAGGATTAGAGTAGTTGATTCAAAAGGCTATATTCATTCTGTAGCAGGAAACGGTAAAGTGGGTTATAAAGGCGACGGAGCACCTTCCGAAGCTTCTTATCTGTCTTTTCCGCTTGATGTGTTTGGAGATAATAACGGAACTTTATTCGTTGCCGATGCAATTAATGCAGTAATAAGAATGATTAAGTAGTTATTCTTTATATAGTATTTTGCCCACATAATAAGTTACTATAAAAAATAATACACCTGCGATAATGTCAATTATATAATGATATCTCAGCAAAATTGTAGCAATTACTATGCCTATAAATTCTATTACGAATAACGGAAATAAAATCTTATTTTTTCTTACCAGAAATGTTACGAGAAGCCCCATTTCTATGTGCGCACTCGGAAAAGCATCAAGTTTATTCCTCTCAAGTTGATTTAATAAATCATTGAGAGTCGTAAATATTGTTCCGCCTGCAAGCGGATGTTGAAAACTGTAATAAAATCTCGGGCCAAAAGCAGGTACCAGTATATAGCCTATATAACATAAATAAAGCCCTAATGTAATGTAAAATATATCTTCTTCAATCTTTTTATAATCTTTTAAAAGAAAATGTGCTGTTACAACTACTAATGGCAGGAAAAAATATATTATGTATATTATCTGAAGAACTGCATTTAACAACGGTCTGTTTACATTTATATCAAGAAATTGAAAGAGTGGAAAATTAAAAAGAAGTATAGAGTCAATTCTGGCAAGATAATGATCTGCCGGTGGAAAAAAATAAGGAACTATATATTCCAGACTCCCGAATATTAATGGTACAAATAATACAAGGTAGATTAAGTTATATAATTTATTTGCAAAAATATATCGAATAATTTTATTTGAAGAACCTGAAAATCTTTCTTTATTATAATTTATATAAAATATTATAATTAACAGAGTAGTGTAAAGTAGTACATTATTAGTTATAAATGGTGTTGCCTCTTTAAATAATAGTATAAAAGAGAGAAACATTAAAAATAAAAGATATATAAAATTGATTTTTTCAATTGAATTAAGCGATTTAAGGAAAGTTTTCATTCGGCATAAAACCCCATTGTTGTATTTATAAAGTCGGAATAGGTTAGTCCCAATCTGTTGAAAAAACTGTTATGCAGTTCATCTTTTGTTTTTGCTGTATTAATAATATTAATTATAGTTTCATTATCATAGTTTTCAAATAAATAAGCAACTGCTTTATAGCATAAAAAATTAGCCTGTTTAAAATCATTTTCTGTTTCAGGTGATTGTAATTTATTGTTAAAATCCGTAAAACTTGTTATACTAATGTCACTATTTGCGCTCACCGGGAATTTGGAAAAATATAAAGCCAATCCGTTTATAAACCATTCATCTAATACATTTTTATACTTTATAGAAAGTTCAGCATTATATATTAAGTATTTTAAAATATAGTTTAATATATTTTTCTGCATCATAAGTTGTACATTGTATATATAAATAGAATCTTTTTCAAGGACAAATGTCTGCCACCATGCTGCGTTTTTTTCTCCCATAAATTTTACTATATCCGTGTAAATATATATTTTTAACGGGGATATACTCTTTAAATGAAACTCATTAGAACATGATGAAAGATGTATTTTTGATAATTTTATTATATATTCAAGAGTTGACAGATTGAAATCATAGGTGTAAAAAAAATCGCAATTCTTTTCTTTTAAATTATTCCATTCAGTATTTGAATAAGCATTAAGAGATAATAGGAAACTGAATAGCATTATACTTAATTTTTTCATACATCAGGCCTTAGAATTTTTAGTTGTCGTTTTGCGATTTTAATATCAACAGGCAGAGAATAAGTTAAGTCTCCGTCAGAGTGTACCAGTACATTTTCCGTGGAACTCAAAGATACTGTTTTACATTGATAATATCTCACATCAGGAAAATTTAAATGCCTGTTTAAAGCAACTCCTATAAAATATCTGAATGAATCCCATAGACTGTATTTTTTAAATACGCAGACATCTAAAAGTTTATCATTAAATTTTGCATAAGGTGCAACTTTAAATTTTCCGCCATATGAGTCGACATTCTCTACAATTACAAAATATCCTATTTCATCTATTCTGTGATTGTCTATATTTACCATTATTTTTTTTGGTTTATATTTGAACAGACTGTAAATACCTGCAAACAGATATGCAAGAACACCTACATATTTTTTTAGTTTCAGGTTTACTCTGTATATTGCATAAGAATCAAATCCTGCTCCTACCATCAATAAGAAGTATTTGTCGTTTACAACGCCTACATCCATTTTGAATATTTTTCCGTTTTTTACGAGAGATAATGCGCGGGATATATTCTGCTCTATTCCTAACTCCATTGACAGAATATTTACAGTTCCCAGAGGAATTATACCGAGTACAACATCTTCATCCATAATCCCGTTTACAATTTCATTAATTGTTCCGTCTCCACCTGCTCCGAGAATTAAATCATATCCGTTTTTTGCTGCTTCTTTTGCTTTTAAAGTGGCTTCCCCCGGACCTTTCGTTATATAATAACTGTATTCTATGCCCAGTTTCTTAAAAAAATTTTCTAAAGTTGCAATAAATCTCTCTTTTCTTTTTTGACCTGCAGCAGGATTAATTATTACAAATACTTTCTTGAACGATTTTATATTTTTATCTGATTTTCTAAATATATTGAATATTTTCATAATTCTTTTAAACTTCAGCTTTTTCAACCAGCATAATTGGTACACCGTCTTCTATCGGATATTTTCTGTGACATTTTTTGCATTCCAGCTGTTCAGTTTCTTCCCTGTACTCTAATTCGCTTTTGCATACAGGACATGCCAGTATTTCTAATAACTCTTTGTCGAATTTTTTAGCCATTTATTCTCTCCGATATTTTTTCTAACATAATATTACTGTTTTTAAATAATACTCCATAATGTTCGGGACTTATTATATCCCCTTTATTCAAAGTAACTCTCTTTTCTTTTCTTTTTTTTGTATAAAATGTGCCAAATCCTCGTATCTCTATCTTTTCTTTGTTTTTTAAACTTTCACTCATTAATGATAGTATGCGCTCCACTATAATTCTTGATTCTTCTTGTGTTAAAAAACTTTCCTGTGCAATCTTTTTGCATATCTTGTCAATATTCATACTTAAATTTAATAACTTTATTTTTTTTTGTCAAGACTTATTTTAAGGTAGATAAAGTATTGTGATTTCATTATAGTGACAAATATGATTTTATTAAAGACAATTTAAATTTAACTTGACATTCTAATTACATATTTTATATTGTGATTTAATTTTATATAATTTATGAGGAGGAATTTTTTTATGGAATTGGAAAGAGTATATGGATTTGATGAGGTAGCAATATTACCTGGAAGAGAGACCTGTGATCCGGATGATACTGATACATCTGTTCAAATCGGGGATATGAAAATAGATGTACCTATTTTAATAAGTGCTATGGACGGGGTAGTAGATGTAAATATGGCAAAAGCTATGAGTAAACTTGGCGGAATTGCTGTATTGAATCTGGAAGGTATTTATACGAGATATGAAGATACAACAAAAGTTCTTGAGGATATAATAGGTGCTTCAGATGCAGAATTTACGCCTTTAATGCAAAAAATCTATCAAGAGCCGATTAAGGAAGAATTAATAGCAAAACGAATCCAGCAGATGAAAGAGGACGGCGGAAAAGCAGTAGTATCTGCCACACCGCAGAAAGCAGATTGGCTTGGCAGAATAGCGTATGAAGCCGGAGCTGATGCAATAGTTGTTCAGGCTACTGTTATAACTATTAAGCATAAATCTAAATCTTATAAACCTTTTGATTTAAAAAAGTTTGTAAATGA
>CAYQNP010000058.1:0-4514 GCA_964418785.1 uncultured Spirochaetia bacterium
CTGTCTTGTAGCACCTGCATCGGTTGCGATATATAAACAGGCTATTGACGAAGGGCTAATTGATATTTTTATAGATGCCGGCTGTGTTATTCTCCCACCGGGATGTGCTGCTTGTGTTGGAGTTCATCAAGGCATTCTTGGAGACGGAGAAAAATGTCTGTCAACTGCAAACAGAAACTTTAAAGGCAGAATGGGAAATCCGGACTCTTTTATTTATCTCTCTTCTCCTGCTACAGCTGCTTATTCTGCTATTACAGGCAAAATATCAGATGTAAGAGAAATCCTGAAATAAATACCTCTTTTTCGGCAGGTAAAATATAATACCTGCCGAAATATTTTGTGTTTATGAATAAAAATGATAAATATGTTAAAGAACTTCTTGAAGGCTGGATAAGTATAGCCCTTAACCTTATCCTTGTAATACTAAAATTTATTATTTTTATTCTAACAAGCAGTATCTCTATTCTTGCAGATTTAATCCACTCTCTAACTGATATGCTGACATCTGTAATTGTTATTATAAGTGCAAAAATAAGCATAAAAGAAGCAGATGAAAAGCATCCTTTCGGTCACGGCAGAGCTGAAAGCATTGCTGCTATTGTAATATCAATTATTATTATTTTAGCAGGTTGTGAGTTTATTTATCAATCAGTAGACAGACTGATAAATAAAATTAATCCATCTATTAATATCATATCTATATATCTGCTTTCATTCTCGTTATTTATAAAAATCATTAATGTACTTTTAACTGCTTCAATTAATAAAAAGACTGATTCGCAAATAATAAAAGCAGACCTTGCGCACCATTATAGTGATGTGCTCTCAACCCTAATTGTTATAACAGGGTTTATTTTCTCCTATTTTGGAATGCAATACGGCGACAATATTGCAGGAATGTTAGTTGCTGTGTTTATCATACATCTCGGCATAGATATATTTAAAGATGCTGCGCATAAAATTTTAGGTGAAAGTCCTTCTCCTGAATTAATAAGTAAAATAAGAGATATTGTTTTTAAAACTGATAAAAGAATATTCAATATTCACGACTTAATTATTAATAATTATGCAAACTACTATATTATATCTCTGCATATAGAATTACCTGCTGACTTAAAATTTATTGAAGCGCATGATGTAGCCGACAAAGTAGAAAATGTACTGTCAAACAGACTCAACTCTGAAGTAATTGTACATATTGATCCTATTTTAAATAGAAGTAAAATTTATAAAGATGTAAATAAAATATTAAAACAGTTCATAAGTAAAAACAAAAAAATTAAATCCTATCATGATTTAAGAATAGTCGGCGGAAAATCAAAGAAGCAGATTATTTTTGATATAGTATTTAATAAAGGAGTTTCAAAAAAAGAGGAAGAACAGACAATATCTCTTTTAAAGAAAAAATTAAAAGAAGGATGCAGGTATAAAACAGAGATTTTTGTAAAGCCGGAACCTCTTTACAGTAATTAAAATTATGGTAACAAATCAAAACATAGATACTGTAATGAAACTATTAAATGAAGAAGTAAAGAATCTGACACCGCCTGTTATAGAGCGTGTGTATTCAGAATATAAATCTCCATTCTTTGTTCTTGTTGCTACTGTATTGAGTGCAAGAAGTAAAGATGAAACAACAATGAAAGTTGCAACAGAACTGTTTCAACATATAAATAATCCTGATGATCTTGCAAATATTGATATTAAAAAGTTAGAAAAAATTCTCTATCCGATCGGCTTTTATAGAGTAAAAGCTAAAAACATCAAATTGCTGGCGGAGAAATTAATTGCTGATTTTAACGGTATAGTACCATCCACTATAGAAGAACTTATAACACTTCCCGGAGTCGGCAGGAAAACAGCAAATC
Organism: uncultured Spirochaetia bacterium; assembly: GCA_964418785.1. GTDB lineage: Bacteria > Spirochaetota > JAHITG01 > JAHITG01 > CAYQNP01 > CAYQNP01. The sequence continues at coordinate 1,869 of CAYQNP010000058.1, forward strand.
TTGTTATTACAGAAGTCTTCGACAAATACGGAATCTGTGTAGACACACATGTTCATAGAATTACAAATCTCTGGGGATATGTTAAAACAAAAAATCCTTTTGAAACAGAAATGGCTTTACGAAAAAAACTTCCGAAAAAATACTGGAAAGAGATAAACAGACTGCTGGTAACCTATGGACAGAACATATGCAGACCTGTATCACCACACTGCAATGAATGCAAACTAAAAAGATATTGCGACTTCTATTCTTCTAAAAAATAATAATCTTATACTGTTTCAGGATCCTTATAGAATAACAAAAAGGATATAATCATAACAACAATAATTGTTTCAATTAATAAACTCACCTTAGCATCCTGCTTAACAATATCTCGAATGGAGACATACAGTTTAAAATTCAGATAATTTATTATTTTATAATCAGTATAAAAATATTTTTCAGGGATAACAACAAACGGGCTTTTTTTAGAGTTTAAATGATTTATAACAGAGCGTCCCATATGATTCATATATAAGACATCTTTATCATAATCAAGTAATTTATTATAAAATTTCACACTTTCAATATCACGCTTTCGTACACTTAAATACCAGTTATTTAAAACAGACTTATAACTGCTGATTTTCTTTGAGACAACACTATCCATATTATAAAAAATCCCGCTGAATATTGGAGATAAAATTAAAACAATAGAAATAGTAACAACGAATATAGAGATCACTCTATTCAATCTTTTTAATCTAATTTCGTTTTCTGATTCACTAATTTTAAATATTTTTAATATACGCAAAAGTCTTAATATTCTTGCAATTCTCAAAATCTTTGTAATTTTTAAGATGTTAAGAACGCCGAGGAAAGGAAGAGCAATAACACTGCCGGGGAAAAATATACCGAGCAATATAGGACCTGAATTTAAAAATAATAAAGGGACAGAACTAAAGAAATCAACCCATCCTTTTTCCTTACTAAAATAGAACCACCATCCTTTATTATTCTTAGACACAATTGAACGCACAGTAAATTCAATTGTAAAAATTAAATCAAATAAAAAACCAAGCACTAAAAGATACATTCTGCCGGTAGTTGACCATGGAACAAGCCTGCTTATATCTTCCAAAAACAATTCTATTATTGCTAAAATGATTACAACTATAATAAAATTTTCCCAAAATTTTTTATTCATATACTTTTCCTCCATACAATTTAATATTTTTATATCAACAATTAATCCTCAAAATCTTCAGCAGTTAAATCCATTGCAACCTTTGATTTTAAAGTACCGGTAACTTCTAACTGAACAATTTTGTTCTGTTCCCATTTAATGAAAAATTTAGAAGGAAACATATACTTATAATTCCCCAACTTCATATTAACAAATTCTATTAATTTTTCATTATCAGTAAAGAAAGATATTAATCCGGTAGCAGTAGGTTTCGGGTATTTACTCATCTGTCCTAACTCCTGCTGCGAGAGAGATTTATTAAATTCAAATTCAATTATATATTTCTGCTCGCCACCAAATTCAGGAGGACTTTTTATATCAATTACTATGTTGGCCTTATCCGCATCTTTTTTAGCACTTATTTTCACTTCATTATTTTTTATCAATTTATAATCATCTTCTATATCTGTAGTAACACCCGCCTTAATATCACCTGTAGTTATAGACTTTTTCCCTTTAGAAAAATCTATCATTACATTCTTTTCCACCAGGTCAGGAAACGGTTGACCTGCCTCCTGGAAAAATATATTGCCGGTAATCTTTTTTATATCTTTTTTCATCATAACTCTTATATTGCCTTTTATTTTAGTATTTCCAATAGATATACCTGCCACATCATAATCAACTAAAAAGCCGTCTTCTGCCTGAATCACAAAAGGATATACTATGATTAATGCTAAAAAAAGAAAGGATATAATACTCTTCATTGGTTTTCTCCTTATATCACACTTTAAAATATTATATCGTTAAATATAATCTTATAAATTTATAAGTCAAATTTTTTTTATTTTTTTCCGGGGGAAAAGGGGACGGTGCGTCTTTTTGTCACTTTTTCGAGTTTCGGGGGACGGTGCAAAACTTTATTAACTTTTTCATTGACATTTTGATGCTTTTTCTGTCATTTCAACCTCTCCTTTGTCATTTTGGCGCTTTTTCTGTCATTTCAACTTTCTCCCTATGTCATTTCGAGGAATACGGCTTTGCCGTATGACGAGAAATCCTTACACTGTTTAATTCGGCTGTTAGATTCCTCACGCTCGCTGCGCTCGGTTCGGAATGACAAGGAGAGAGCATGCTAAGTTCGGAATGACATAATAGAGTGATTCCTCACATCCGTTCGAAATGACATGATGAGGGTTGTTCGGAATGACATTGTGAGGGGATTCTCTCTTCGAAATGATAATTTTGTATGTATTCTCGCTCAAAATGACAGTGTGATGAATGATATTCTCCACTGCACAATACATAATATCTTCCTCCGTACCTAAACATTATTCTTGACTTTTAAAAATATTAAATTAGTATACAGGTAAAGTTATAATGAGGAGGAAAAAAAATGTTTTTTAGCGGTTCAAATGTATTTTTCACAGTTTTGATATTATTCATACTGTTTATGATAAAATCAATAAAAATTGTAAATG
>CAYQNP010000059.1:0-9468 GCA_964418785.1 uncultured Spirochaetia bacterium
TTTAAAATCTTTCTTTTCTTTTCAGGATACGCATTAATATTAACCTCAATGTAAGGGATATTTATATTTTTATTCAGAAATTCACTTATAAGTTTCTGATGAGCGACCATATCTTTAGTATCCATAGACGGAGTAGTTGCCTGAATAATAGCCTTATCCTCATCAGAATTTATCATTTGTTCAAGTGATTCCTGACCGTCAAGAAAAAACCATAAATTTCCGATTTTTTCTTCTGAATCCGGAACAGCATAATAACCTGTCATAATTTTATTTAATTCGCAAATCAAATCAGAAACAGAACGAGGATTATGTATATCAGAAACCGAACTTAAAAATTTTTCTATATATAAAATCTGTTTTAAAACAAAAGGTGTTTTTATATAATCAGATTCCACATAAACCTGAATCGGTATAGAACCGCCGAATCTCTCTTTTACATAACTTGATGATTTTCTAACCTCTGAATCTTCAGTAAAATACTTTTCCATATTAACTTCTCTCGTAACCTTTAACGCATACTTAATACTTAACAAAGAAGCAGCTAAAAAAATAATCAAAACAAGCCATTTGTATGATGTTATTTTTTCTCCAATATAACTCATACCACGATGGAATATACTTATGTGTTCTGTTTTATTATTTTTTTCAATTTCATACATACCTGTTTTTAAAATCACAGCAGGAACAAAAGTGATTGACAGGATAAGAGCAAACAATACCCCGATTCCTGTAAAAACTCCAAACTCCTGCGTCATAGCAAGATTGGCAGTTAAAAAAGAGAAAAAACCGGCCATAGTAGTAAGTCCTGCAAGAATAATCGGGACACCGACATCTTTTATTGTTTTCTTTATTAACTGTTCTTTATCAAAATTATTCGATTTTTTCTCTTCTAAAAATTTATTTATAAAATGTATTCCGTATGCACTGCCGACAGCTATTAAAACAATAGGTGTTATATCTGAAATCATTGTCATTTTAAACCCAAGCAGACTCATTAACCCTATTGTCCAGACAGCAGATATTAAAACAGTAATTAGTATAAGAGAAACACTGCGAAAACTTTTAAAACTTATAAAAAGAATAAATGAAACTATAAAAATAACAAACGGAGTTAATCTAATTAAATCACTTAAAATAATATCATTCATAGATATAATCCAGACAGGAATACCGGAATAGTACACCTGAAAGAATCCTTTATTAGTATCAATAAATTTTCTCACTTCCCTTGCAACCTTAATCCTATCAGCAGAGGCACTGATTTTTACGAGTATTACAGTAGATAATCCGTCTTCAGATACAATACTTCCTTTATACATATCTTTTGAGAGTACATATTTTTTTAATTTGATAAGCTCCTTGCCGCGCGGTATATCATCTGATATTAAATCCGACACCTCTATCCCGCCGTTTATATCTTTTATATCTATTATCCTGGTTATAGAAGTTACATCAGCAACTCCTTCTGTTTCAGTTAATTCATCTGTCAGATACTTGATTCTTTCAAGAGATTTTTCAGTAAATATACCATCTTTATTTTCCAGGGCAATCATAAACAAATAATTACTTCCGAATATATCTCCGCACTTCTTAAAAAGTTTAACCACATGCTCTTTCTGAGAAAGATAATCAACAACATTACTGTTAATTTTAATTTTAACTGCAAAGAGACCCAAAACAAGAGTTATAATGATAGTGGATATAATGATATACTTTGCTTTTGAAACAACAAACTTACTGATAAATTTCATATCAAACTCCGTTTACAAAATATATATAGAATATAGACACTTAAAAACAGAAAGTCAAGAAAAAAATGACTATTTTTCTCATTTTGTTCATTTTTAAAAAATAACAATACCTCAAAACTACAATTTATTACTTAAATATTAAAAAAAGAAGAGTTTACAAAAGATTAAACTTCACGACATTTTTTACAAATACCGTAAGTATATATCTGCATACCGGATATTTTATGTCCGTCTATTTCTTCCGGCTTTTTTATACTTTCAGGTATTTCTATGTCATAAATTGCACCGCACTTAACACATTTAAAATGTGAATGCGGGGTTGTATTAATGTCATATCGGACTTCAGTGCCGTCAATAGTCAAATCTATCACTATACCGTGTTCAAGAAAGAGTTTCAAAGTATTATATACAGTAGTTTTCGACAGGGTAGGAATTTCATCGTTTAAAGCCTGATAGATTACATCTGCTGTAGGATGAACAAAATTTTTACTGAGATATTCAAGAATTTTTATTCTATGAATAGACGGCTGAATCTTTCTCGCAAGTAAAAACTGTTTTAAGTCTTCAATTGTTACATTACCCGAATTAAAATAATTCATAATATAATTATACGCAATTATATTTAAAAGTCAATATAAATTTAAAATTATTTCAAAATAAAATTTATGCTGTAACGACCTGATTTCTGCCGTTTTCTTTAGCCTTATACAGCGCATCGTCAGCATTTTTTAATAAAACATCAGCAGATTTTATAGAAGCCTTAAGTGATGCAACACCGGCACTTATAGTTACACTAATATACTCACCGCCTTTCACAGGTACGGAACTACGGGCAACATCATGACGAATCTCTTCTGCAAGTTTTACAGCCTTATTCTTTGTAAAAGCAGGACAGATTACAACAAACTCTTCTCCTCCATATCGTGCAGCAAGCAATGGAGGTTGTGATTTCTCCGCTATTACTTTTGCAATAACCTTAAGAATCTTATCTCCTACAATATGTCCATAAGTGTCATTAACATTTTTAAAATGGTCAATATCCAGCATTATAAGGCTTAACCTGGTTTTGTATCGTCGTGCGCGTTTATATTCTTCATACAACTTTTCTTCAAAAACTCTATGCAAATAGAGATTTGTTAAACCGTCTTTTTGCGATAATTCCTGAACTTTATCATATAAGAGTGATTTTCGTATAGCCATAGCAATCTGATGCGATACAAGAATTATGTATTTTATTTTATTATTAGAAAAACTCTGCCCATCTTTTTCAAAATTTATTATTCTCCCTATTATATCTTTATTTATAACTAAAGGGAATATATTTATTCTTTTAACTTCATTATCAGTAATATCTATACTGGTGTAATTCAGTATATTTTCATCCTGTATAATATTTTTTTTATCTGAATATAATTTTTTCAATTCTTCAGATATATTTTCTTCTAATGCGATTTTTATATCACCAGATTCATATTTTTTTACTTCAAGAATAAAATTATCTAATTTTAAAATCTCTTTTAAATCTTTATAGGCAATATAAATAACCTTATCAATACTGAAAGTAGCATTTAACTCTTTTAACTGGTAAAAAATTTTATTTACAATAACCCTTTCTTCTTCAAGTTGATTATTAATTTTTTTTAAAGGCATTAAATCTTTTTCAATCACAGCTCTTTTTTGTATAACTTCTCGCAGCCGGGGTACTGAAGTCTCGAAAGTCAGCTTTTCCCTCAATATTCTCCACTTGTAATATGTAGCAAATAAAACAACTATATTAAACAAATATATAACAGAAAAAATAAAAGAGTATAAATCAACTTTATGAAAAAACAGATATATAAAATAATTTACTAAAAAAGTTATACCAAGCAATATACTTCTATGCTTTAAAGCAGGGATATTTTCATAATAAATAAAATGTATAAAATATAACATTATTAATATACTGTAACTCATTATAAGGAAAAATTTGTCCACATGATTCTTTAATAAAAATAATATAGACACATTAAACAGTACAAAAAAGATATACTTCTTTAATCCGCGACTATTCATTTTACAACCATTATTTTATGTTTACCTGTATTTTTTGCTTTATACAAATATTTATCAACCTCGGAAATAAACCTATTTAAATTCTTATATTTCTCTTTAAAAGTACCGACACCTATACTTACACTCAACGGATCATTTTTTAGATTTTTTTTCAACTCATCATCAAAAATTTGAGTTTCATTATGGACCATTGTATCGAACAATCTTGAAGCTACTAACTGTGCACCCTTTAAATCTGTTTCAGGAAGTATTATTACGAACTCATCTCCTCCGTAACGAGCAGGAAAATCAATATCTCTAATTGAATTCTTTATAATATTTGCAACCAATTTCAATACTTTATCTCCAAATTGATGACCGTATTTATCATTATATATTTTAAAATCATCAACATCAACCATTATTAAAGAAACTTTAGAATGAGCTATAAAAAATCTGTTTATCTCGTCTTCTAATTTAGAAATAAAATAATTATGAACATATAATCCTGTTAATCCGTCAGTAATAGCAAGTCTTTCAACCTCTTTAAAATAATATAAGTTGTCATAAGCAATAGAAGTTATATCTGTTATATAATCGAGTATTCTAAGCTCTTCATTAGAGTAAACATACGGAAGTTCACTTTCTATTCTTAAAACTCCTATAACTTCGTTATTAAAATATATAGGCGATGCTATAATACTTTTAGGCTCAAAAAAATCAGAATACCTCCTGATTTTTATCTTTGTCTCTTTTTCAACATCTTTAATTAATACAGGCAGTTTTGAATCTCTTATCCACAAATCCACATTATCAGTATACATACCTGCTATATTATTCCCGTTATATCCTTTAAAATATTTTATCTCAAATTTATTCTCTTTTTCATTGTAAACAGATATCAAAACATTTTTTTCTTCCAGAATCTCTGCAGTAGCTTCAACAATATTCTCAAACAACTCGTTAAAATCATTTAATAATCCCGCAGTAAAAGCAATATTTGAAATTTCTTCCATTTTCTCCAATTCTTTAAGAAGACTTATATTTTTTATTTCCTCTGCTTTATACTGATTTTTCATTGCTGTGCATTCTGTTTCCAATGTTTCTATAGCAAGATTATCTGTTGCTTTAAATTCAATATACTTCACCTGAAACTTATATAATAATAAAGAATAACTTAACAGCGAAATAATATATAAACTTATAATCAAAGCATCTATATTCTGCTCTACTGCAAGTGCAATAATTGAAACAGAATATATAATTAAAACAATCAGAAAAATAACAGATAAAACAATATAATATTTTATATTAGAGAAATAAAATATTGCATAAAGAATAACATTGGATAAAATCAGAGCTATAGATACAATCAAAATATTATTCGGCGCATATTCTGATAAAGATATTGCCCATAACCACCAGGCAGCTGCAAGTAAAATTAATAAACTATGTACAACTAATTCCTTTTTACGCCTTAACATTTATACTTATCTTATATTTATTTATTTTGTATTGTAAAGTTTGTCTTGGAATCTTTAATTCCTTTGCCGCCATTGTTATATTCCAATTATTTCTCTGTAATGCCGATTCTATTAATTCTTTCTCTTCTGTCTTCATTATATCTGTAAGTCTTGCTTTCTCTATATTTTCAGTTCTCTTTTTAATACTATTTTTCTGTTCTCTCATATATTTATTATCGGCAAAAGTTAAGAAATCCCCCAGATTATAAAATGTATAACAAACAGCATCTGCTTTATAATCATTAAGTTTTACAATAGAATAGATCCAGTTTTCATGCCCGTATTCCATTTTATATAAAACTCCCTTCTTTGCTCTGTTATCTGTAAGTATTTTTATATCGGGAAATATCTTCTTTATATCCTGATTTTTTAAAATTTCCTCTCTGAAATCCAGATTTTGTAAAAAACTTTTATTTGCGAAAACTATTTTATTATTTTTATCTACAATCAATATATTTACTGTAAGAGAGTTTAATATTTTATTTATGTTTCCTGCTTCATCCAAATCTCCGCCTGAAACTCCGGAACCTTTTTTCTTTATTTTATAATATGAATCTATTAAATTTTTTTTATTCCATAATTTAAGCATTTCTCCTTTCTGATTTAATGCAGGAAACTTATTAACATCCGATATATCTCCTACAATTTTTAAAAACTCAGCCTCTTCAGGATAATTAATGTACTTAGAATAAATTGAACTGAATTTTTTTTCTATAAAAGCAGTCTCTGTAGCATCATTTATAATATCATTCTTATATATTAATCCTTTTAAATTTAATTTAGAGTCTATTATTGGTATAAATTCATTGTCATACTGGAGAAATAGTCGCATTATATCTTTGATTTTCACGCTTTTATTTTTGTCGGCTTTTGCCACCATACACTTAATTATACTTTTTTCAGTATATTAGTCAAGAAATATTTATAAAAAACCTGTTTTATTTCTCTGTCCCTATAATATATTTACCCTGTCGTACGATTTCAGGCTTATTTCCGGTTAAATCAAGTATTGTTGATGGTGTTAAGTCCATTATAAAAAACTTATAATATATATAATCAACCTTATTTTTAAAAAGTTTAATAATATCAAAAAAGAAACGAATATCTTTTTTGCCGGATATATTTGCACTTGGGGCTATTAGCGGTCTGCCGAGACCGGCCGACAACTCTCTTAAATACGCCTTCCCCGGAACTCGAATAGCTATATTGCCCTCTTTAACTATATGCTCCGGAAGGCCGCTCTTTGCCTTCAGTACAAATGTTACAGGCTTTTTATATATTTTCTTAATCAATTCTGAATAATACTTATAATTTTCATTATCTGCATAATTTACAAAATCATCTATACTCGCTACAAGTATTAAAAATTTCTTATCCTTATCTCTCTGTTTAACCTCGAAAATTCTCTCGGCGCTCGACTCATTCATTGCATCTGCTATAAAACCGTAAATTGTATCTGTAGGCATTATTATTAATTTACCGGCTCGTAACTCCTCAACTATCTCAGGTATCTCTTTATAAAGTTTTCTAATATGTTTAATCTTTGTTCTCATTCAAAAACTTCCTCTTAAAAATATTTATAAAATTATGGACTTCTTCTACTTTAAAAACATAAGACAAAAATACATATATAATTAAAGCATATAATATAACAATACCTGTATCAATATAAAAATTAACATTTAATTTTTTAAAAATAAAGAAAGCAGATACAGCCATTAAAACAGATATAAAAATATGTTTGAGAATAGAACCTATAATACGGTATCCTTTTAAAGAGCCGAAAAAGAGAATAAATACAGTGGTAAGGAATAAAAAATTAACAATAGATGCTGAAGTTAATCCGGCAGCCAGGCCTTTTATTCCGTATGCTTTATATGTTAAAAGACTGACAACAAGATTTACAGTTACAGCAAGAAATGAAGAAATAACAGGAATATAAGATTTTTTTACTGCATAAAACACCGGTGCCATTATTTTTACACCAGCATAAAAAAACAGAGTAGGTGAATAATAAAGCAGAGCATTATAAGTATTGAGACTATTTTCAAGCCCGAATTTACCATGTTGAAAAATAAGTTGAATAACAGGCAGTCCAAGAAAAATAAATCCGAAAGTCGCAGGAAATGCAAGAAACGAATTTAATTTTAAAGAAAACGCTATATTCTTCTTTAAAGCATCAATGTTATTCTTTGCTATATCTTTTGAAATAACAGTTGTATTTACAGTTGCTATTGAAACACCAAAAATACCGATTGGAAGCTGTATTAATCTGAAAGCATAAAGCAAATAAGCAATAGAACCTGTAGCCAGCAAAGAAGCAAGATTAGTATTTACAATAATATTTATTTGCGTAGCAGCCAGGCCTATTACAGCAGGTATCATTAATTTTATTATTCTTCTCAAGCCTTCATTCTTCAAAAACAGATCCAATACTATTTTATACCTGTATCCCAGTTTAACTGCAAGCGGAATTTGAATAATAAGTTGAACAAAACCTCCGATTAAAGCACCAACAGCCCATATAATAATCTTAACATTATCAGCAGGGGCAAGATAAAACAGAATAAAACCTGTAATAATAATTACAACATTAAACAGAGCAGGAGCAAGTGCCGGCAGAAAAAATTTATGATGCACATTTAAAATACCCATAAATATTGAAGCCAATGAAACAAAAAGCAGAAAAGGCAAAAGAATTCGCGTCATAGTAACAGTAATACCGAGTTTCTCCGGAATACTTGAAAAACCCGGTGCAATAAATTTCACAATATCCCCTGTATAAATAAATCCGAATACGATTATAATACCAATAATAAATATTAGAAAATTAATAACAAGATTGGCAAGATAAAAAGCATCCTTTTTACCCTTGTTTATCAAATAATCCGAGAAAGTAGGAATAAAAGCAGTGGAAAGCGCACCTTCTGCAAACAAATCTCTTAACAGATTCGGAATTCTAAATGCAACCAGAAATGCATCCGCAAGATTTGTGGCGCCGAATAAAGCTGCAAAAATCTGTTCTCGTATAAGCCCTAATATTCTTGATATGCCTGTGGCGAAGCTTATTGAAAAAATAGAAGCACTTTTCTTTCTCTTGTCCATTAATTATTTCACTAATGCTATTATTGAATCTTTATTCATCTGATTAAAAAGAGTACCCTTACCAAGCATATCTTTTATCTTCCCTATTTCTTCATTACTAAAAGATGCATTTACATTCTCTATTGAGACAAGAGTTTTACTCATATCCTTTTTTGCCAGATTCAATTGATTAGAAATATTTTTTATTTCATTATTTATTCTGTCTTTTAATGCATTAATATTTTTTACGGATTTATAGAACTCTCTCGAATTAGGAATTATATTTTTCAACAACGGTTTTTTATTAAATTTAAGTTTCTGCGCAGCCTGTATTAGTTCAACATATAATGTCTCTACATCCTTATTCTTAAACAATAAATTCTTTGCCTTATTCAGACTGCTTAAATAAGCCTGTTTTTCAGATATATTTGCCTGAATCTCTTTTAATTTTACATTAAATTCATTTAATCTTTTATCTGCTGAATGTATTTCTACTTTATCACGAATAACTCTGCTCTCAGATGCTTCCTGTTTATCTGCTTTTACATTATTATAATTTCTCTGTTTAACAGACTCTTTTATATTATTAATCCTATCCGTACTATTGTCTATTTTCATAACTTCACCTCCCTGTGTAATATTATAAAATATTACTTAATTTTTTTAAAACTAATAAGTTTAAAATCTTTATTCCAGATACTATAGTTTTTAACAATGATCCCCTTTGCTTCAACTATACTATCTTTCATTTTTTTTAATGTATCGGCTTTTTTCTTATTTATTATTTTATAACTTATACGAGACCGCGATGTCCAGTTCTCCACAATATAAATCTCTTTTTCATTATAAAACTCAACCTTGCCTTTTATAACGATTTCAGACTGCTGTTTTACTTCCGGCTTTACCGGTTCTTTCTTTATTTCTTTAGCCTGTGCACTACAGCCTGCAAATAAAATAATAAATATTAATAAACTATACTTCCTCATACAGTACTACTATTCCTTTAGATTCAAGCTCTAAATTCTCACAAGTGCTTATATGTTCCTTCTTATTATTTAATATATTATAAAAAAATT
>CAYQNP010000060.1:0-5885 GCA_964418785.1 uncultured Spirochaetia bacterium
ACTTACGGCTGTCAGATGAACTTTAGTTTGTCTGAGCAATTATATAAAGAGTTAATAAATAATAATTTTGAACCTGCTGTAAAACAAGAAGATGCTGATGTTATAATAATTAATGCCTGTTCTGTAAGACAGCACGCAGAGGATAAAGTTTTTCAGAGAATTAATTATTTTAAAAATTTAAAAAAACAGAAGAATTTAAAATTAATTGTAACAGGCTGCTTTGCTCAGAATCAAAAAGATAATGCTGATGCCGATGTTGTATTGGGTACTTATCACATAAATGAAATCCCTGATTTGCTCCTTAATGAAGTTGATAATAAAGTTGATACTGAAATGAATAAATATGTGTTTATGGAACCTGTCCCCGAGCCGGGTTATGAATTTAGAAGTATGGTTGATATTACTGTGGGCTGCGATAATTTTTGTACTTACTGTATTGTGCCGTATGTTCGGGGAAGACAGATTAGCCGAAAAAGTAAGGATATAATAGACTCTATTAAAAAATTGGTTGATAATGGAGTAGTTGAAGTTACTTTGCTCGGACAGAATGTAAATTCTTACGGTTTGGACTCTAATGATATACCTTTTTCCGAACTTCTAAGACTTATTAATGATAAAACTGATATTAAACGAATAAAATTTCTTACATCCCACCCTAAAGATTTTACAGATGATATTATTGATGCTGTCTTTACTTTAAATAAAGTTTCTAAATATATCCACCTGCCTGTTCAAAGCGGTTCAAATAAAATTCTAAAAGCAATGAATCGAAAATATACAATAGAACATTATTTTGAGATTATTGATAAAATAAGGAGCTATAAGCAGGAGTTTGCTATTTCTACAGATTTATTAATCGGTTTCCCGGGTGAGACTGAAAAGGATTTTATGGAAACAATTGAAGTTGTAAAAAAAGTTGAATATGACGAAGCTTATATGTTTAAATATTCCCCCCGTCCCCATACAGCTGCTGAAAAGTTTAAAGAGTCGCTTTCAGAGCAGGAAAAAAAAGAAAGACTTAATTATTTGATTGATGTCCAAAAAAATATTGAAAAGAAAAATATTACAAAACATCTGAATAAGAAAAGAACTGTACTTATAGAAGGTGTTAGTAAAAAATCAGATAAAGAGTTTATTGGAAAGGATGAATTGAATAAGACAGTTGTTGTCGGTACTAAAGCAGATGTGGGGAAATTTTATAATGTTACGATAAATAATTATAAAGGTGTTACTCTTTTAGGAGAATTAAATTGAGGTGTTGTGATGAATAATTTAAAACTTTTTTTTAATCTTGCTGTTCTTTTTTACTTGCTGTTAGTACTCGTAAAAAATAATATTATTATTGATTTTAATTTGATTTTTGTTAAACTGCGTATGTCTTTATGGCTTATTATATTCTTTTCTTTTACTGCAGGAATATTTATGATGCTTTTTAATAATATAAGGAGCAGAAAGAAAAAGAAAAATAAAAAGAATGAGGATAAAATTCCTTCGGCATCTGAAAATGAAACCAAAAAATAATATAGTATTCCTTATACTTCTATTGATTTTTACATATAATTTAAACTCACAGACTTATCTTGAAAAGAAAGAGTTCTCTAAAATAATGAAATTATATAATGCCGGAAAATATAAAGAAGCTTATAAAGGGTTTAAATCTTTTTATTCTAAATTTCCGTCTTCATATTATTTGCCGGATTTGTACTATTACATAGGAAAATTAGAAGAGGATTATTATACTGCAATACTTATTTTTAAAGAATTGGTAATGAAATTTCCGGATTATCCAAAAGCAGATGAAGTTATGTATAGAATGGGAAAATTATATTTTTTTCACGATAATTATACTGAGGCTATAAGAACTTTCAAGAATTTAATAAAAACATATAGAAAGAGTAACTATATATACGGTTCAAAATACTGGATAGGGTTGTGTTATCTGCTGCTGGGAAAACTTGATGATGCAGATGAATATTTTAAAAAAGTAATTAAATATAAAAAAAAAGAGAGATTTTACTACCTGTCTGTAATAGGCATTGCGAATGTGCTGTTTGAGCAGAACAGGCACTGGGATGCCATTAAGTTCCTTAAATTAGAAATGAAAAATATAAAAAACAGAAATTTTATTCCTACATTTTATTTGAGTATTGCAAATAACTATCAAAAGGTAAAAAAATATGACAAAGCATATTATTATTATAAACTTATTGTGAAAAAATATGCCGGTGCACCGGAATATGAGATTGCATATAAACAGATAAAATATATGGAAGATAAGAAAACGATTTTTAATACTATTTTTGATGTGCCGGTAAACGATAAAAGCAGAACTAATAAAGGCGGTTTTTATACTATTCAAATCTCAAGTGTAAGGGATAAAAGAATTGCAAATGACTGGCGTGTTAAGTTGAAGGTGCAGGGATATAAGACTTTTATGGAATCAGTGATTGTTAATAAAAAGAAGTATTACCGTACTTATGTGGGGAAATATAAATCAAGAAGTACTGCAGAGAAAATCGCTGCTCGGTTAAAACGGAAGTACAAGTTAAACTGTATTATTGTGAAAAAATAGTCTCTAATTGGGCTGTTATTACATTTACTGAAAATTTTTATAAAAATTAATGATGTCGCGCAATATATCTTTTTTAAAAAGTTGTTGATTTTTGAATTTCATTTTATATATTCTCCTATTATATTTATTTGATTGAGGATTGCTATGGCTATCAATTTATCACAAACGCAGAAGGAAGTTTTGCTTAAAAAAGGAGAGTATATTTTTATTCAGGGAAGACCGCTTAATTCTTTGATTATTCTGCATTCCGGAAAAGTTGATATATTTTATACTTCCCGTGACGCCGGGTCTATGTCTGAATCTGATGTTATTAAATTCAGCAGAAAGATTTATTCTGTATCCGGAGAAACTTTTCTCGGTGAATACAGCCTTATTAATAATGTGCCGGCGGTTAAAACTGTTAGAGTGGCTGAGGACGCTAAAGTTTCTGTTTATCCTTTTTCTTATCCTGCTTTATTGAATCTCCCTCAAAAAAATCCTCAGTTAACTTTGTTTTTATTGAAAAGCCTTCAGAATAGAATTAAAATTGCTATAAACAGATTAAATGAAATTAATAAAAATATAAAACTTGTTCAGACCTTAAAAGATAATCTTGCTATTGTTTTCGGTGATATAATAAAAAAGAATAACCTCTCTTCTGTTTACAGTAAACAACTCTCGGATTTTATTCAAAAAAATTACGATAAATTTATTCAAAATAACGGCTCTCTTCCTTCCTATAATTCTGAATCATTCATTATAATGGATAATAGTAAATTACTGGGTAAGGATTATGACGAGTTTATAACTGATATTGATACCATAATTGATAGAGAGCTTTTAAATTTTTTATTTATTTTCTTAAGTATTGATGCTTTTACATTAAAAGGACATCTGAAATTTCACCAAACTATATTTAAGTATCCTCTTGAAGTTCTGGCTGATACTTTAAACCAGCTTATAATTGTTATTCATAATAGTGCGGATGCACTGGTTAATAATATTAATTTAATAATTTCTCGAGATGACAGTTATTCTAAGATATTATTAAGTCTTAGAGATGAGCAGCTCAAAAATTCCTTGTTTTCTCAGCCTGAGTTTAGTGCTTTTTTTAAACAAAATCTTGAGAATTTACAGAAGATAAAAAATGAACTTGTATCTGAAAGTGAAGCAGATATATTGAACGAAGTAAATGTTTATCTTTCACGCTTGTCGCAGGGTAGTGGGAGTACCGGAGCATCAGCAGACAGCAGCTCTCAATCTGATGCTTCTGTATCCGTTAATATTGAAGACAGAGGTAAACTTGATGAGATTAAGAATTCTTTAAAAACTATTTTAAAATATGCTGAAATAGGAGAAGAAAAAGAGAGTCAGTTAATGAAATTGATGACAGAATTTAAACAGCTTAGAGATAAACTTGATACTTCTCCTGAAGCAAGAAGACTTAGACGAAAAATAACACAGATTTACTGGGATATTTATTATAAATCTTTTATTAAAAGTCTTAAAGATGCAAATGTACCTCTCTCTGTAAAGTTAATGTTCAGATTCGGTTTTTTAGATGATACTTTACTTTCTGAAAAGAATAAATTGTTTTTAGTTTCAATTAAAGAAGAACCGTATAATGGTGAGTTTGGAATTTATACAGCATATGAATGGCTGAAGTTGATATATGAAGAAAAAAAATTACCAAGTATAAATGAACTTGGACTTACTTATGAGAAATTTTTACGAGAAGAAGAAAAAACAAAAGCAAGAAAAGAGATAGAAGCTATAAAACAGGATCCTGTTAAATTGAGAAAGCATAAAGTATATTATGAGATTACTCAAATGATGACACCGGGTTCCAGAGTGTGTTCTGAAAGCATTGCAACTGCTTTCCCTATTTTAACAGATGATTTTATTACTATTGAATTAAATAAAGCTTTTCTGTATAAGCAGCAGATTGATAATATTATAAATGAAATCCGGTATATTGATTTTTCTTTGTTTTACAGGGAGACAGTTTTTCGAACTAAATTTAGAGCAGAATTAATAAATGAAGAAGTTCTTCCTGATATAATAATTTTACCTATATACGGTGCAAATATAATGATGTGGCAGGATCTTGAAACAATTAGTAAACATTCCAAAGGCAGATTTTTAACCCCGTCATTTTTCTCCGGTGATGTAAAAAAATCTTTTATTCTTGCCCTTGCCCGTTTTAGATGGGAACTTTGCAGAAGTGAAAAAGGTCCTTTATGGGCAGACCCTGTGGAAGGCGGCCTTACAGGTTATTACTTTGATTATATTAATTTTTATAAAAAGAATCCTAACCTCTCTGATGAAGCAAAAGAAAAAATAGAAACTCATATACGAAATTATCGCTCTAATAGAGAACGATTCGCACATGATTATCTTACCTGGATACAGTATGAAAGTAAAGGTATATCAAAGTTAAATAAAGTTTTAAGAGATATATTTTATAGAACAATGCCTTTTAGAAAAGAGATAAGAGAAAAATTAATGAAATTACCTAATTATAGTGAACTGGCAAATAAGTTTAAGAACATTACGAATAAGAAAATACGAGAGCTTGAAATAAAATACAGAAAGTATGAAAAAGATGAAGAAGGGTTGCCTGAGAAGTTAAAAAAGAATCTTGAATTTTATTACATGTAAGGTGAAACTGCTGTATTTTTTTCTTCATCTATTGTGAAGTCTCCGAATACTGCGGGAACTTTTTCTTTAAGCTGTTTTAGCATATCAATAGCAACAAGTCGAATTTCCCATTGTGCATGTATATCGCATCGCAGTTTAAATATGTGGCGTAATTCTCTGAAATTTGCTGTTAATACAATTTCTGTTGCAGTTGCATTAGGAAGCACATAACGCGCATCCTCTTTTAGTATGTTCATTTCCCTTAATTTAAGATATGTATCCCTTGCAGTTTCCATAAATTTATTGTAAATCTGTAAAGCATCTTGATTCTCTTTAATAGATGGCGGTATTATAATATTAAAATTAGCCTCATCTACATATCTTTGTGACTGTTGTGTGAAAGAAGCAAGTCTGTGACGCACTAATTGGTGAGTTAAACTTCTTGAAACCCCTGATATCCTGAAAGTTGCCGAAGCATGCTCTAATACAGACAGATGCCCCATTCTGATTATATTTTGAATAAATTTTTTTGAACTTTCTTTTGTGATTTTGTCGTGAGACTGATAACTTGTTCTTCCTGCAATTTCAATGACCTTTTCTGCTTCCGGAGTTATACTTAATAATTCTACTTTAAATTTTTGCATGTGTTATACTCTTTTGTGCTTGATATTTGCCTTTTTTATCTTTATATGAA
>CAYQNP010000061.1:0-5819 GCA_964418785.1 uncultured Spirochaetia bacterium
TCCCTAATTCTTTAGTAAGAACTATCTCCCCATCCATATTAACAAGATAAAGTATACCGTCTGAAGAAACCATAGCAAAATTCATACTATTATTTCCGTACCTATATCCAGCTGGAGGATTTAAAAATTTATCATTCAGGAAAACAGGGAAATTTTTATTAAGATTATATCTGCTGTCCCACTGAAAAAAAGAGCCTTTATAAGTCACAATACTAATTTTGCTGTTTATAACAGGAGAAGAAAACAACCTTTCACCTGTCGACAGGATATATCTGTTATCAATTTTGCCGTTACTGTTTATAAAGAATATATCTCCGCTCAACGAATCAGAGACATATACAATCTTATCATTAACAATTTTCAACACATTACCCACAGCGGAATAAGGCAAACTAACAGGAAAACCGGATATATTTTCTCCAGTTATTATATTAATAGCAAAAACTCTGCTGTCATCTGTTGCAAATATCAATTCTTTTATACCATCATTATTTATATCATTCGCAACAGGCTGTGTTATTACTTTAGAATTATTAATATTTAAAGAAACTGTATTTAAAACTTCACCTTCATAATCCAACAAGTAAAGATTATTCTTCATTGTAATAATGCCGATTTTATTCTTAAAAACAACCGGCTGAAACCGCACTTCTTCATTTAGATTCACTGGCCAGTTGACATCCGACTCTCCCCAAAAATCAACAAGGAATATCCTGCCTGTTTCTTCGGCAAATAAGAATTTATTAAATTCTTTATTAACTGATTTTATCATAATAGGAGTATGCCACACAGTATGTTCTATCTCTATAGGCCAGCCTTTCATATTTTCTATATGCTTTTTCTTCATATCAGTCAATATAAATTTGCCCAAAATTCCTTTATTAACAAACTTTACACTACTAAGTCCGTAATTGTAATTTTTCACAATTCTTGAAAAAATATCAGAGGAATTAAATAATTTACCTGAATATTGTTTAAGATTCCAGTATAATATAATATTTCCGTTTCCGTTTTCAGAATACATATCTTTTGCCTTACTATCAAGCAATATACTGTTTTTATTCCGAATAACTGCTTTAATAGTATTAATATCCTGACTAAAAAGAATATAATCCCTGTATATTGCAAAATAAGGCATATTCAAATCACTTGAAACAAAATCTGCTATAAACTTAAAAAAGGGAGACGGCAATAGTTGATCTATATCGATATTTTTATATCTCTCTACTTCTTTTATTTTGATAATGTTTTTTCCCTCAAGAGATTTTAAAACTTCTTTAATTTTCTCTAACTTTGATACTGAAAAGAAATATAAAGGAGTTTTAAAATCGGATATATTACAACTTACAATCTCATTTCCAAGCCAGGAAAATAGAGTTTCGTTCAGATTTATGTTAAGCATATTCTCCACAGTATTATATATACGCTGCAGTTTTTTTTGTTTATCCGCCTGTCCGGACAATACCAGGATTTCATTATAATAATCCCAGACTTCCTGAAAATTATCAAAAGTAATACCTGCAACTATGCCTGTATCCAGAGGCAAAATATTAAAAACTTTTAATCTGCGAGGTTCAGATAAAAACAAGTTCTCTGCTTTTGTGTTTTTTAAATCCGTAGAAAGAAAACTTTCAAAGGTAATGCTGTTATTATTAAAAGAAAAACCTATTCCGCCTACAGATAATACAGAAAATATTCTTAAATTTTTATAAACCTCAGGATATGAATATTTTAAATATTTCAATACATTCTTTGTATTAAAATATAATCGCAGTAACTTATTATTTCTGATATTCTCTTTCACCTGTAAATAATTATCATTAAACTTTATTGACGAGTCTGAATTATAAATATCAATACATTTCTTCAAATCACTTTCAGACATACCGACTATTAAAATATTTCTAACCTGTGCAAAATATATAGTTTCCCGAGAAGCTACTATTAATAACTTGTTTATTTTAACATCAAGATATGTTGCTGTAAATATTTTAAACTTTTTTGAATCTGCAAGCACTTTGTCTATAACTGATTCTGCAAATTTATATAATGGAGTCTTTAAGCCTGTATCAAATATAAGGGCTGTTCTTTTATTTTCAAACATTACAACTGAAGCATTAAGATTTATAAAATTAAAAAAGAATGACTGCTCTGTTTCTTTATACATTTTTAATTTAATAAGCAGAGAATAAATATTCTTCATATTTTTATTATAGAAAACAGAATTAATTAAACCGGAAGAATCGAGTTTATCAAAAAGGTTCAATATATTATCTGTTTCAACTAAACCTAAAAAATTGTTATCAATAAAGTCATCTCTGTCAAGTTTATAAAAATAAAAAAAGAGTATATATACAAAGAAAACAATAATAAAAAATAAAAGAAAAGCCCCAAATATTTTCTTCATTTTCTTTTTTTCCTTAGTTTCATACCGGGTTTAAGTATAGAGTTGTTCAGTATTTTAACTATTTTTGCTTTTGAAAGTTTATCCGATATAACAAGAGAAATTTCGACAACAGCAATATCATTTACAGCTTTGCCGAGCAGTATATGCGTAGAAGGATCATATATATTATCACCTTCTTCAAAAACCACGAACCTGTCTCCTTTTTTTACATTATCTAATTTCCCTATATTCACATAAACATATTTATTCTTCTCAATCTGAACTATTCTGGGGACAGTATTCGCAGGTATAGAAAAATTACTTTTTATTTTTTTTATTATCTCCTTAATATTTTGACTTACAGCCTTGCCAATAACAGTTTTAAAAAACTGTTCACTTCCAAAAGGAACTCTATTTAATCTTTCAAGTAAAGTCTCACTAATATCATCCACCCCCGGACCACCGAGAAAAGTCAAACCAAGATTATTGTCTACAACTTTCTTTTTAACAGTGATAAGTTTTTGAGTATAATCTTTTTTATTTATTAGATAATAATCAATTACAACTTCACCCGAATATCTTGTATATCCGCCTATCCCAACAGACATCAGTCCTATTTGTGAGACTGAAAACTTCTTTATCTTACCCATTATATATAAATCACAATTAATAAGATTCGTATATTTCATTAATTCTTTCTTCAAAAGTTCTTTTTCAAGAGTTAATGTTCCTTTAATATAATAAGTACTGTATTTAGCAGAATTTAATTTATCTACAAGCAGCTGAGGAATATTACGGGAAATTGTCCATTTTCCTTTATATCCGCTGTTGTCTATAAAATCAAAAACCCCTATTTTTGCTCCTGCTAATTGATAAGTAAAAAAGAGATAAATAAATAACATAAAAAATAATCTTTTCATATTTATAAGATACAGTTTATATTTAATAAGTCAACAAACAATATCGATGAGCTTGTCGATGAGCTGTCGATGAGCTGTCGATGAGCTAATATATCGTTACCAATGGGGAATGTATTCATTAATTATATTTACCTGCATTACTTTTATACTTTAGGTATGATGAAAATATAATATTCTGATAAAAATATATAATAAGCCAGGGAATACCAGAAGGATATGAAATATATGATAAAGAAAAATTATATCACATCCGCGAGTTTTTAGCTTACATCATTCGTATGGGATGCTCGCGACATGACTTGAATGAATTAATCACCCCTACAGGCTCAAAAAGCCGTTAAGGACTCCTCTTTTAAAATTGCATTTTGTCCCACTTTTAACTGAAACATTATGCTGGTAGTGTGGATCTGGCAGAGGGCGGCAGAGATATTTTTTGTTTGTATTCATATTTTATCAAAAATAACATAATTTAGGTTGTCGGAAGAATATTTATTGACAAAATATTTTAATTTAATATTTTTATATTGACTAAAATTGAGGTATAAAAATGAATTTAGTAAAAGAGATTGAAAAAGAAATTGAAGCGTTACCAGAGGATTTAGTATTAGAAGCATGGGACTTTATCAGATTTTTAAAATACAAAACATATATAAAAAATATACCAGAAACTATGTTATTATCAGAAAAGAGTTTAGCAAAGGAATGGCTTACCCCAGAAGAAGATGAAGTATGGAAAGATTTATAAAAGGAGATGTAGTAGTAATACCATTTCCCTTTAGTGATTTATCACAATCAAAGAAAAGACCAGCACTTGTAATCACATCTTTAAAGGGAGAAGGCATAATACTTGCTCAGATAACAAGTAAAAATATATATGATGAATATGCGGTAGAATTAAGAGAAAAAGATTTTATAGAAGGTGGATTAAAAGTAAATAGTAATATAAGAGTGAACAAATTATTTACAGCATCAAGAGACCTGATATTATATAAGGTTGGGAGAATAAATCAAGAAAAGATAGAGGAAGTAATAAATAAAATAATAGAGATAATAAAACTATAAAAATACTTTTAAAACCTTTCACACTTTGCGATAAAAATAAAAAAATATATTCTTTGTCTATACTTGGTTTTGAAATAGTACTTCTTATAAGAACACAAAAATTTCGAGAGTGTCATAAAAAAAAAAAATGAGGGTGTCATAAAAATTGTGTAAACTCCTTTTTTGTTTTACATAATTTGACTTTTGTAAATAGTTTTTTAATTTATCACCTTATATTTATAATGTGGTGATAGATATGTTTAAAATTCTTATATGGTTTATTAAATTATTTGTTTTCATTTTCACAAACAGTAGAGATAAAATTTATTTATCTTATGCTATCATTAAAAAAGAAAATGAAATTTTATGTCGTAGTCTTCAATTAAATAATAAAAGAATCAAATTTAATAAATCAGATAAAATTTTCTTCTCTTCTATATATAGTTTATACAAGAATTTGTCTAATATTTTCACTTTAGTTAAGCCTGATACTGTATTAAAATGGTATAAAAATTTAATTAAAAATTATTGGACGTTTTCCAAAAAGAGTAATAAAGTAGGCAGACCTGAAACTGACAAGGAAATTCAAAAATTAATTTTAGAAATGAAAAATAATAATATACTCTGGGGAGTAAAAAAGATACAAGGTGAAATAATGAAACTTGGTATAAAATTAGATACAAAAACTATTAGAAAAATACTAAAAAATTTCAGGGATAATGGTAAAATAAAAAAGTCATTAACCTGGTCTAAATTTCTTAAATCTCATATTAATTCATTATATGCAATGGACTTTTTCACAATAGATACAATATTTAATGTAAGATATTATGTATTTTTTATAATAAAACACAAGACAAGAGAAGTAGTACAGACATCGATAACAAGAAATCCAACAATGCAATTTGTGAAACAGCAGATGATAGAGTTTGAGGAAAAAGTTGTGTCAAAAGCGAAAGAAAAGATATATTTGCTTCATGATAGAGCGAGTATGTTTTTAATAGATTACAGTTGGTATGGAATAGAGGGAATAAAGACAAGCATAAAAGCACCGAATATGAATGCAATAGCAGAAAGGTTTATAAGGAGTATCAGAGAAGAATGTTTTGATTGGTTTATAATATTTGGAGAAAAACAGATAAGAAATATACTAAGAGAATATATTTCTTATTATAACAGTCAGAGACCACATCAAGGTATAGGACAGGGAATACCAGAAGGATATGAAGTAAAGGAAAGAGGAAAAATTATATCTCAGCCACGAGTTTTCGGACTACATCATTCGTATGAAAGGGTTGCAGCATGACTCGGATGAATAAATCCCCCCTACGGGTTGTTTACTTTTTCTTTAAATTTTGATAATTTTTTACTTAAATCTATAAAATCTTCAAATTCATTATTCTTTATAAAATGTTCTTCTAAATAATGAAACGGACGCTCTACTTTCCCTTTTGTCTCTGCTCGCCTTGCTT
>CAYQNP010000062.1:0-14765 GCA_964418785.1 uncultured Spirochaetia bacterium
GAAAAAAGAGAATTTTTTAACTTTTAGGATTGATTTTTAAATTTTTTACGCCAATCTGAGCTAAAAAAGGCAAAAAGAGAAAAGGGGAAGTGTTGACTCTAATAATTTTAAAATTCTAAAAGTTTTTTGGGAATTTCTGAACCATTTTAGAAATTCTGTATCTTTACTTAAGTAATAAGCATATAAAACTGCAATAATAGCTTCATTATGAACCCACCATAATTTCATATCCCATTGAAGTTCTATATGCGGTTTCCCGAGAACATCCATAAAATAATATATTCCTCCATATTTTTTATCCCAGCCGAAATTTAATATGGATTTAATTATTTTTAAAACTTTATCAATAATTTCTGTTTTATTGTACTTTTCTGCATAATTTAAAATAAACCACATTGCTTCCAGCCCATGCCCGGGATTTATGTGCCTTCCTGAAGTGCTCTCTAAATCTATACTATAATCTTTGTTTATATTCTCAAATATAACTCCGTATTTTTCATTCCAGAAATGTTTTAAAACAATATCAATAGCAGTTTCAACTTCATTATCAAATTTATCCGTGCCGAGATATTCTTTCATTATAATTCCAAGATTTACAAGCATCATATAATGCCCAAATTCAATCATACTTTTTCTTCCGGATAAAATCTTATTCCATTTTCCTTTAGGATTATCCATTCGTTTCAAATAATTATTTATACTGTTCTCAGCTTCAATTTTATATTTATCATTTCCGGTAGCCTTATATAATGCAGCAGCTCCCATAGCCGCAAAACAGTTGGAATAAATATTATAAGGTGCTACACTCGGCTCACCTTTTCTGTTTAAAGCAAAATAATAAAAACCTTCGGAGTCTTTTCCGTTCTCCGTAAGAAAATCATACCCCTGCACTGCAATATCAAGCCAGGTCTCTTTTTTATACTGCGTCATATATAACTCAGAAAACATATAAACAATTCTCCACTGCATCCACATAAATTTTTCAGTATCATAAACAGAACCGTCTCTATCGAGAAAAGTAAAATACCCCCCAAATTCTTTGTCCAGTGAAAACTGCTCCCAAAATTTTACTACTGAATTAGTAAGTTCATTTTCATATCGTTTTATATATTTATCCATATTAGCTCCTTTTAGTTGGTATACTATGTTTAAAATAAAACATAAGAAATATATTTCAAGAAAAATTATTTTTTTTGTTGACATTATAAATATATATAATAAAATATCCTCTATCAATAATAAAGAGATATCGTGCTTTTGGGAGGTTATGTGGTTTTACCCGAAAGAATAAATGAACTTTTCATTATTACTTTGCTGATATTTTTGTCGGCTTGCGCCGATAAAACTTCGTCTTATTTGAAAAATTTTGACAAAGCCAGAAATTTTTATATAAATAAAAATCTAAATAAAGCAATATTATATCTTGATAAAACTTTAAAATTAAATCCTGATTATCAGCCTGCTTTAATACTGCTCGGCAAGGCTTATTATTATTCCGGAAATAAAAATACAGCAAAAGAGATTTTTCATAAACTTCTCGATAAAAATCCTGATTCTATTGATGCTTTAACATGGCTTGTTAGAATAGAAGGAATAGATGAAAATAAAATAAAAAAGGGGCTGGAGTATTGTAATAGAATTTTGAAAAATGATTCTGATAATTATATGGCTCACTTTTTTAAAGGTATGATGTATGATATTAATGATAAAACCAAACAGGCGATTATTGAATATAATACTGCTTTGCAATTGGAAAAAATTATATATCTTGCTCATATTCAGCTTGGAAATCTTTATGAGCGTAAAGGCTTAAAAGATAAAGCTGTAGTTCATTTTAAAAAGGCGCTAATGTATAACATAAATTCAGTTGAAAAATTTAAACTTAAGGAGAAAATAAAAGAGAATGAAAAATAAAATTTTAATATTTATTACCTGGATTTTTCTTGTGTTCGGTTTTGCTGATTGTAATAAACCGGAAGTTACAGTATATAATAAAAAAGAGTTAAAAAATATTAAAATAATAAAATTTAATAAAATAGAGATTAATTCATTAAATTTCGATCCGTTTATAAAAGATGATGTTATAAACATTATTGAATTTAAGTTGAATAAAGCCGGATATAGGATTATAAAAAATGTTTCAACAAATAAATTAATAAATTATGATGCTGTAATGAATTTTTATTTGTCACACCGTAAATTTTTTAAGGGAATTAATGATATTGAAAATATAACTATTGACTTAAAATTGTATGATAAAACTGAAAATAAAATTTGTGAAGTATTTTTTACGGATAGTGCAGAAGAAGATATTTTAAATACTGTAAAGTTAAAAAAATATATATCTGAAATTATAAAGCAGATAAAAAATATAAAATGAAAACTTTCCGCTGGTTTATATTAATATATATCATTTTTTGTAATATTTTGATTGCTGAAAACAAAATTAAATTAAATTTAAAGAAAAGTATTCAATTGGGGCTGTATAGAAATTATGATTTAAAGTATAATAAAATCGAACAATTAATGAAGAAAAAAATCATATCCGAAAAATGGCGGGCATTTTTGCCGATTTTTTCTATTGAATACGGAAATTCCTATAATGTTGTCCCTGTACAAGCAGATACGAGAATAAATACTCTTAAATTTAAAATAACCCAGCCTGTTTATCAGGGCGGAAGATATTATGCAGCCTATAAAACTGCTCAAATTGATTATAAAACGGGAAATAAGTTATATTCATTGTTGCTTAATAATATTAAAGCTTCCATTCAGAAACAGTATTTTTCTTTAATTGTTCAAAAAGAAATTTTATCAATACAGAGAAAATTAGTGGAACATGCTAAGATTCAGCGGGATTTCGCTGTGGAAGAGAATAAATTGGGGCTGCTTACAAGTATTGATCTGGCTGAAATTGAGGCTAAATATAATTCAACTCAATTAGATGCTATAAAAGCAAAAAATAAAATAACTGATGAATATAATAAAATGAAAAAAATATTGTATATGGACTGGCGTGAAAAAATAGTGATTGATGAAACAATTATTAGTAATTTTTCCTATAAAAAAATAAAACAGAATTTAGATTCTCTTATACTTTATGCATATAATCAGCGGAAAGATTTATTAAAACAGTATGCTGATTTGTTAAAAGCAAATTATAATTATAAAATAAATAAATATTATTATCTCCCTGAAGTTTCTCTAAATTTTGAATATACTTTAAGCGGTGAAAAGTTTTATCCGTTTACAAGACAGTGGAATATCGGGCTTCAGTTTAATTTTATGTATGAAGGTATATCTGCTTCTGAAAATGCAACTTATTCAAAAGATATTAATAAAAACGGAAAATCTGTATCAAGCAGCAGTACTGTTTCTCCTTTCTCGGATTTAACTTATATTCGTTCATATATTCAGGCAGAAGCAAATTTAAAAACTCTTAAAGTTAAATTAAGACAATTATATCACGATATTGCTATGGATGTGGAAGCAAAATATTCAATGGCTAATGAAAAATGGGAACTTTTAAATATTTTGAGCGCAAGAGAAAAAGTATTAAAAAAAAGAGATGCTGTCTATAAGGTAAAACTTCAGTTAGGTGAAGCCAAACGCGTTGACGCATTAAAAGCTGAAATAGAATATTATCAGGCTCAGGTGGAAAAAATTCAGGGTATTCTCGGTTATATTGATTCTATTGTGGATCTTGAAATGGCAATGGGAGCTGATATTGGATATCTGAATTTAATTAATTCGAGGTAGTTTAAATGAAAAAAATTATAATTGTTCAATTGATTTTAATGGTGTTATTTGTATCATGCAGAAATAAAAAAAATAAATCTTTTGATACTGTTTTAAATGTTAATGCTGTATATGTGAAAAGCAGAATAATTGAAAAGAAAATTTATGCTGTCGGGACTATATCTTATATTGAAAAGGTGGAAATAACTTCAAAAGTAACCGGTAAAGTTGATAAAGTTTATGTTGATATAGGAAGTATTGTAAGGAAAGGTTCACGCTTGCTCCAGATTGATAAATTTCCCCTCGAAATAGAATTAAAAAAAGTTAAGGCAGAATTGGAATCTGCTAAGTCTGCTCTGCAACTGGCTGAAGCAAAATATAAAGAATCTTTAAAAAGAGTTGAACAGCAGATTAAAGTTATAGAAAAAGCAAAGGCAAATCTCGCTGAAAAAAAGGCTTCTTATGAAAATATGAAAAAAATCGTTGCAAGAAAACAGACTCTTTATAAAATGGGTGCAATAACTCAGGAAGAATACGAAAATTTACAAACAGAATTGAAAAGTTATGAAACAAAATATCAGCTTGCAGAAAAAGAACTGCAAATTCAATTAAACGGTTATAAGGATGAGGATATTGCAAAAAGCGGTTATAAAGTCCCTGCAGATAAACAGAAAAAGATTGAACTCCTTAAACTTATTAATACACGGGTCGAAAAAGCAGAGGTGGATGTGCAAAAAGCTAAAGTTAAAAACGCAGAAGCTAATATTGAATCTATACAGCTGCTTCTCGAAAAAACAACTGTAAAATCTCCTATTACCGGTATTGTTGCTTCAAGAAATATTGAACCCGGTGAAAGAATAGTTAAAGACTCTCCTATTCTTGTTGTAATGAATATTGATAAGGTCTATGCTGTTCTTAATATCCCGGAATCTCAGGTTAATAAAATTAAAAAAAATAATAAAATAGAACTTTCTGTTGATGCTATACCGGATAAAATCTTTTACGGGTATGTTTTTTTAATGAGTCCGGTTATAGATTTAAAAACAAGAACAATAGAAATTCGTGGAAAATTTAATAATCCTGAACATCTGCTGAAACCCGGTATGTTTGCAAGAGGCTATATATATACAGGAGTTAAACGGAAATCTATTGTAATTCCCAATTCGTCTTTTATTACATCTAATAGTAATTTTGCAAATGTTTTTGTTGTTGTTAATGATAATGAAGTATATAGTAAAAAAATTAAATTTGTAGAATCTTCCGATGACACTGTTGAAGTTCTCTCCGGTTTAAAAGAAGGCGATATACTTGTAATTGATAAAATCGATCAGTTAAATGAAGGCGATAAAGTTGAGGTGAAAATAAAAAATGAAGAGTAAAATATTACTGCTTATTTTATTGGTTCTTTTTTTTAATAACTGTTCTCAATTAGGTATTGATGTTGAACCTCCTGAAATTAAAGATTATTATCCTCATCATAATAGTTACGGTATACCTGAAAATTCAAATGTTATGATTGAATTTTCTGAACCTATGGATGAAATTAGTGTGGAAAATAATATGCAGATTGAATTAAACGGTTCTTCTGTTCCGGGTAAATTTAATTGGGATTCCGATTCTAAAAAAGTTTATTATATTTTCGATAAAGAGTTGTCGACAGGGAAACAGTATATTGTTTCATTAGGAACAGATGCAGCAGATAAAGTGGGAAATAAACTTACTCAATCTCTTTTATTCTCTTTCTATGTGGGAAATGATACTACTCCGCCTGTTGTATTATCGGAAACCCCGGCTAATCTTTCTACAAATGTAGATAAAAATTCGGACATTTATATATTTTTCTCAGAGTCTATGGATATTAAATCTGTTCAGGATAATTTTTCTATATCTCCGGATGTCAATGGTGTCTATATGTGGGAAAATAATAATACTGTTTTTCATTATCATTTAACAAAACCATTAGCGCCGTCTACCCGATATTTTGTAACTCTCGGAGAAAATGCTGCTGATACTTCAGGCTTAAAATTAAATAATGAATTTTCCTTTACATTTATTACAGGTGACTCATATACTATTCCGTCTGTTTTAGGGGTGTATAAAGATGGAGATACACGCTTGCCTGTTTCTGCTCGTTACTGGACAAATTATCAACAGTATGTTGATAAGACTTCTCATATTGTAGTTGTATTTGATAAACCAATGTCGCATATAAAAACAGAATCGGCTTTTTCCATATCTCCGTCTATAAGCGGCAGTTTTACATGGACTTCCGCGTCGAACGATATTATGATTTTTCACCCCGATACAGCTTTTAAGCCGGAAACAACTTATAAGATTTTAGTAGATTCAACCGCTGAAGATAATGATAATCATCGCTTAAACAGCAGTTTTGAACTCTATTTTGTTGTGAATAATTCAAACTCACTTTATTTAAGGCTAACTAATGTATCTGCAAATAATGGTGCTGAATTAATAGAAAATATAGTTAATGAGATCCCTTTAAATTCGACTGAAACTAATACTTTTTTAATTAAATTTAATCTTGCTCCCCCGAATAAACTTGATATTTCTTCATTTCAGAACAGTGTTTCCATTTCAAGAATTTCAGGCTGGGGCGATTCGAGTTATTCCGGTGCAATTTTTGATATTTCATATTCTCCGGATTATACTGCTGCTTATTTAAAATTAGGAGATTTGTCAACCAATAATTATTATAAGTTGTCGTTTACAGGTGATACTTCGGGGATTATGGATATATATCAAAATTATATGCAGAAAAATGTTGAATTTATTTTCCTTACAAAATAGGAGTATTGTATAATGAAACAGAATTTTTTTATTCTTTTTGTAATTGTTTTATTTTCAGGCTGCAGTATATTGGGAGATTTTACCCCTCCTGAAATAGTTTCTAAATTTCCGGCTCCTGATAGTAAAAATGTAGATAAAAGTTCGGTTATAAAAATAATTTTTTCCGAACCTATGAGCAGACCTGTTACTGAAAAAGCTTTTTCTTTAACAGCCGGAAATTCTTCAATAGAGGGTTACTTCCAATGGCTTGATAATGATAGAACTATGATTTTCAGACCAATGTATGCTTTAAATAATAGTGCGGTTTTTTATGTGCAGCTTGAAACAGATGCTGAAGATAAAAACGGAAATAATCTGGCAGATAAACTTTCATATAAATTTTTTATTAATAATGAAATTATTCAGCCTTATGTTGTTTCTTCTTATCCTGCTTACGGTTCTACGGGTATATCAAAATATACTAATATTATTATTAATTTTTCAGAGGCTATGGATAAATCTTCTCTTATATCAAGTATATCTTTCTCCCCGGATATAACCTGTTTATTAACTTTAATCAATAATAATACAACTGCTGTTTTCAGACCTGTTATTCCGCTTGAGTATGGAACTACTTACTCTGTATCTGTCGGTTCGGGAGTCAAAGATGTTGAAGGTAATTCTATTCTTGAAGAATATAAATTTATTTTTACAGTGGGATCTGACTTTACTTATCCTGTCTTGCTGTCTTTAAAAAATTTTTCGTCTTCTGTTAATTGGCAGACAGGAATTATAAACGAACTTGTAGAAAAAGATGATTTTATTGAACTTATTTTTTCCAAATATATAAATCCCGCGGGATTTGAATCTTCTGTATCTTTAACACCTGCAATTGACGGTTCTTTTATATGGACAGCTACCAATATCGTGCGGTTTGTTCCGAATGAAAATTTTGATATAACAAAAACTTATAGTATAAAAATTTCTCAAGGTATTAAGGATATAAATGATAATGAATCAATTGACGAATACCTTTATTATTTTAAAATAAACGGAACTAATTCACTTCCGCCTAATGTTCAGCGAATAAGCAGTGCAGACTCTACAAATTGGCAGAATAATCAGGTCATTACTATTAATCCTGACGGTACTTATACCAATGTTTTAATTTATTTTGACCACCCTATGAATCAGGTTAAAGTTATTAATAATATAAGTATTGAGTATATTGCAGGCCCCGGTAATTCCGGTGCTGATATTAATAAATTTTTCTGGAATTCTCCTTCCGATGATATTCTGCGAATTGATATGGAAAAATTGGATGCAGGAAATACATACAGGTTGAAAATTACAGGGGGAACTTCAGGGGCTTTTGATAAAAATAATAATTACCTGACAAATGATTATGTGATTTTCTTTAAAACGTAATTCTAATAGGATTAAATTTTTATGACGGAAAAATCTTTAAAATTTCCAATTACTACCTTGATGATATTCTCGGCTGTTATTCTGCTCGGTCTGATATCTTTTAATAAATTATCCGTCTCTTTACTGCCTGATATTGAATTTCCTGAAATTACTGTTGTAACTGAATATGAAAATGCTTCTCCCAAAGAAATAGAACACCTTGTAACAAAACAAATCGAAGAGGCTGTTGCATCTGTCGGCGGTGTTAAGGATATTAATTCCGTATCTTCCGAGGGTATATCCATTGTTAAAGTTAAATTTATCTGGGGAAAAAATATGGATTTTGCAGCAATGGAAATTCGGGAAAAAGTGGATTTAATAAAAGGAACATTGCCTCAGGATGTAAAAAAATCAATTGTTCTGAAATATAATCCTTCCGATACCCCTATTATGGCATTGTCTGTAAGTTCGAAATTTTATAATAAAATTGAATTGCGCCGTCTGGTGGAAAAAGAGATTAAACCTGCTCTTGAAAGAATAGACGGTATAGCTGCTGTTAATATTACCGGCGGACTTGTGAGAGAAATAAAAATTAATGTTGATGTCGCTCGATTGTATGCAAATAATCTTGGTCTGCAGGATATAATTGATGCCCTGAATTTTGCTAATTATAATTATCCCGCCGGCTCCATTAATAAAGATAAAAAAGAGTTTATTATACGTGTTGTAGGTGAATTTAAAAGTATAAGTCAGATTAAAAATCTTGTGGTTGCAAGAGGTAAAAATAACCAGCCTGTTTATCTTAAAAGTATTGCTTCAGTTGAAGACTCTTTTAAAGATATTACTTCTTCTTCTCATTATAACGGACTTCAGGATATTAATTTGTCTATCCGTAAAGAATCTATGAAGAATACGGTAAATGTATGTAGTAGAATTGAAAACAGACTGCTTGATTTAAAAGAAAAATTTCATAATAAAATTAATATTAATATTATTTATTCTCAGGCATCTTTTATATCACAGTCAAATCAAAATCTTATTCTATCAGCTGTTCTCGGCGGGATTATTGCTTTTTTTGTATTGCTGCTGTTTCTTCAGAATTTAAAATCTTCTTTGATTATTGTTATCTCCATTCCTATATCTGTTGTGGCGGTTTTTATTTTTATGTTTATAAAAAATATTTCTCTTAATATGATTTCAATGGGCGGTATAGCAATCGGTATAGGTATGCTCGTGGATAACAGTATCGTGGTGCTTGAATCCATTAACAGAAAAATATCTGAAAATCTGCCTCTTCATCAGGCGGCTTTAATAGGAACCAATGAAGTTAAAACTTCTGTAATTGCTTCCACTCTTACAAGTATTATTGTGTTTTTGCCTATAGTTTTTGTAAAAGGTATTGCAGGTTCTATTTTCGGACAGTTGGCTTTCTCTATATCAATCGCTTTAATCAGTTCACTTATTGTTTCACTTACTTTAATACCGCTCCTGTCGACTTTTAAGATTGATTTAAATTATAAGCCTGCAGTTTTTTCCGGTTTTCCTGCACTATATGCTCGTTTTGAATCCGCTTATTATAATTTGTTAAAACGATTAATGCCGTATAGAAAAAAAATAATTCTTACTGGACCGTTTGTTTTGCTGATAGGCATTTTACTTCTGCTCCCTGTAAAAAAAGAACTGCTCCCGCCTGTTGATGAAGGAAAATTTAAAATTAGAGTTGAGGCACCGGTCGGTACTACTGTTAAAAATACTGAGAGATTTGCAGCCATTATTGAAAAACAGTTGATTGGTTTTAAAGAAGTAAAGTCGGTCTTTACTATTATTGGATTTGATAAAAAAAATATAGTGCTGAATCAAATCGAGCGTATGAATATTAATGTTGCTGTTATAAATGTTATTTTACATAAAAAAGGAAATACAAAAAAGTTTATTGAAAAGTTGAACAGTGAATTAAAAATCCCCCGACAGTTAAAAATTTCATTCCGCACTTCTCAGGAGATTATTCCGGGACTCTCATCCGCTCAAAAAAAAGATTATCTTATTGTTGTTCGTGGTAAAGATTTATATAAATTAAGAACAATAACCGACAGGTTTGTATCTTTTTTAAATAAACAAAAATTTATTTCCGATGCAGAAAACGAAAGCGGTGAACCTTCTCCGGAATATAAACTTGTTGTGGATAGAGAAGCATTGTCTTCTCTTGGGTTAAATATAAAACTTGTGGCGGAAACTCTGCAGGCTGCTGTTAAAGGAAAGCGAGCTACTTATTTCCGTGTTAATGATGATGAATATGATATTACTGTAAGACTCCAAAAACAGGATAGAATGAATAAAACTTTTTTAAATAAAATTTTTATAAAAAACAGTATATACGGTATTAATATCCCGTTGTCTGCTTTTGCTTATATTAAAATTGATAAGGGAGAAACAATGATTTTTCGGGAAAATCAGCAGAGAGTTATGTATGTCTCGGTAAATTTTAAAAAGTCTTCCGAAGATTTAAAAAAATTAATAAAAAAATTTACAACTTCTCTGAAATTGCCGGCTGATTATTCTGTTGAAATAAGCGGGGTGGATAAGGAAACTAAAGAATCTATGAATAATCTGCTGTTTGCTTTCCTGCTTTCCATAATTTTAATATATATGATTCTTGCTTCGCAGTTTGAATCCTTAATTCACCCTTTGATTATTATGTTTGCTGTTCCTTTAACTTTAACAGGTGTTGCAATAGGTTTGTTGATTACCGGAAACAGTATAAATGTTATTTCTGCCCTCGGTCTTATTATGCTTTCGGGTATTGTTGTAAATAATTCTATTGTGCTTTTTGAATATTTTGAGATATTAAAGAAAAAAAATAAAATAATAGAAAATGCCGTAATAAATGCTTGTAAAATAAGATTAAGACCTATAATGATGACAACATTAACTACAATTTTAGGACTTATTCCTCTTGCAATCGGTCTTGGAAGCGGCAGTGAAATTCAGTCTCCAATGGCTGTTACTGTTATTTTCGGATTGGCTTTTGCTTCTTTCCTTACTTTAATTTATATCCCTATGGTTTATATAACTGTTGAAAAAAGGTTGATGAAAAAATGATTTTTAATGAAAAAATTCTTTCCCGGCCGATTACAATAATAATGCTTTTTTCTCTGTTTTTGATTTTCGGGATTATATCTTTTTTTAAACTTCCTGTGAGTCTTTTACCGGAACAAAAAACACCATGGGTTTCCGTTATTGTTGAATATCCTGGAGTTTCCCCGCAGAAAATTGAATCTCTTATTACAAAACCTATTGAAGAGAAAATAGCAACAACTCCCGGTATAAAAAAAATTGAATCCGTTTCCGAAGAAGGGAAAGCACGGATTAATATTCAATTTGATATTAATAAAAATATTAATTTTGCTATACTTGATTTGCGGGAAAATGTTGATATTGTAAAAGCATCTTTTCCGCGAGAAGTTCAGGAACCCCAAATAATTAAATACGACCCCTCTCAATCACCTGTTGTAATTGTATCTTTGTCTTCTAAAAAATTAGATATCCGGAAATTACGGGAAATTTCCGAACTTAAATTTAAAAAGATTTTTCAGAGAATTGACGGTGTTTCCGAAATTTTTATAAGCGGCGGATTGCAGAGAGAAATTCATGTTGATGTGGATTTTAATAAACTTCTTGCTCGTAATATTGATATTCAAACTGTTTTTAGAGAAATACAATTCGCTAATATTCATCTTTCTTCGGGAATGATTTATAAAAATAAAAATCTTATTTCTCTTATAACTCCTTTGAAATATACTTCAATAGACCAGATTGCAGATACTGCTGTGCTCGTTCCTGATTCCGGTAAAATTATAAGAGTTAAGGACTTTGCCGAAGTAAAAGATACACATAAAGAAAAAGATTCGATTTCCAGAGTCGACTTAAAACAAAAAGTTTCCATTTACATTCAAAAATCAGGTATTGCTAATACTGTTAAGGTGGCGGATAATATAACTGCTGAAATTGATAATTTGAAAACAGCTTATCCTGATATTGAATTTGATGTTGTTTATAATCAGGCTCAATTTATTAAAAACGCTCTTTCACAGGTTGAAACTTCTGTTCTTATCGGTGCTTTCTTTGCTGCTTTAGTCCTGCTGATATTTTTAAAATCTTTTAAAGCTACTTTTATTGTTTCATTGTCTTTACCTGTATCAATTATTGTTACTTTTGCATTCTTGTATATGAAAAATATGAGTCTGAATATTTTTTCTTTAAGCGGTCTTGCTATTGCTTCCGGTATGCTTGTGGATAACAGTATTGTTGTACTTGAAAATATTTTTTCTAAAAAAAATATTCCGAATGCTGTATCTTCAGTAGAAAAACCCGTTATTGCTTCTACTCTTACTTCTATTGCTGTTTTTCTGCCTATTGTCTTTATAAATAAAGAAGTTCAATTAATGTATGGGGATATTACTTTCGCTATAATTTTTTCTCTTGTATTCTCATTATTTACTGCTCTGTTATTACTTCCGGTTATTTCTAATTTACTGCTGCAGTATAATTTTAATATTGTAAATAAAAAATTTAAAATATTTGTTTCTCTTATTAAAGAAAAGATAAATTTTCGGAGATTATTTCGTTTAATTAATAATTCTAAATCTTTATATAGAGTAAAAAATGTTTTTTCCAGACAGTCTTATATTGCTCTGCTCACCAGGTGCCTGGAAAATTATAAAATAGTGCTCCTCGGTGGACTTTTTATTGTTATTATCTCTTTTATTTTACTCCCGTATATACCTCAGGAATATATTAGTCCTCTTGATTCCGACCATATAAATGTTTTTGTTGAACTGCCTTCCGGTACAAATCTTGAAGAAACCGATAAAAAAGTAAAAAAAGTTGAAACTATTTTAAATAAAAATTTTAAAAATGTAATTAAAAGGATTTCCACTCGAATTGAAAAAGCACATTCAACAATAGTAATTGAATTGAAAAAAAATAAAAAAATTTCCGCCAAAGAGTTTATTAAAAAAGCTAAAAAATTAACTGGAAATATTAAATCCGCAGATGTTATTTTTAATGAACCTTCCGGTTCTTCTCAAACTTCTAAAAATGAGATTAATATTAATATTCTGGGACAGGACCCGGATAAATTACGGTTGCTTGCTCATTCCCTCGCAAAGTATCTTAATTCCATTAAATATGTTTCGGAAATTATTTTTCATTTTAAGGATCCTCAGGAACAGATTTCAATTATTATTGATAAAGAAAGAGCTGCAATTTATGATTTGAATTCAAATAAAATCGCTAATTACCTTCGAGAATTAATTTACGGCCCTGTTACTACAAAATTTTTTGATAAAGATAAAGAGATTGATGTCAGAGTTAAACTCGATAAAAAATATTTGAAAAATTTTGCGGATTTAAAAAATCTTTTTATTAAAAATAATAACGGTATTTTAATTCCCCTTACTTCTATTGCTGCTATTGTGAAAACAAAAGCTCCTTCTAAAATTTATAGATTGAATAAACATCGTTCCGTCAGTTTCTCTTTAAAATATGATGATATTGATTTGAATTCAATGGTTAATCTCTTGAAAGATAAATTAAAAGATTATCCGCTGCCGAAAGATTATTACCTGGAGTTTGGTGAAAATTATAAAAAAATGGTTAAAAACAGAAAAGAAATGACTGTCGCTGTTTTGCTTGCTTTATTGCTCGTGTATATGATTCTGTCCGCTATTTTTGAAAATTTTATTTACCCCTTTATTATTATTTTATCTATACCGCTGGCTATTGCCTCTGTTTTTTTAACTTTCTTTTTTACGCATAGTGCTTTAAATATAGCTGTGTATATCGGGTTAATTATGCTGGCGGGGATTGTAGTAAATAACGGTATTATTTTGATTGATGAAACTAATAATTTATTAAGGAAAAAGAATAAGATTAATGATGCTCTGCTGAATGCTTCTGTTTCAAGATTAAGACCTATTTTAATGACAACATTAACAACTATTTTAGGGCTTCTACCTGTTTTATTGAATAACGGGGAAGGGAGTAATTTATGGCACCCTCTGGCGCTTACAATTATTTCCGGCCTGTTTTTTTCAACACTTTTAACACTTTTTATTATACCCGCATTCTATTTGCTGGTATTTAAAATATTATTTGGTAGGGGCGAATAACCATTCGGCCTGTAAATTTCTTTCTTTTGTCATTCCAACTGTTTCCCTATGTCATTCCGAACGGACTCCATTATGTCATTCCGAACGAATGTGAGGAATCCGCCACCCCTGTCATTCCGGGAATCCCCTCTCATTGTCATTCCGAACGGATTCCATTATGTCATTCCGAACGAATGTGAGGAATCCGCTCACACTGTCATTCCAAAGAGGGAAGCCCCCACCACTGTCATTCCGAACCGAGCGGAGCGAGCGTGAGGAATCTTGAAATTTTTGTAAAAAAAGTCTTGACGAAAAAAATAAAACTTTGTGGGGACGGAGGAAGACATTGTGTTTTTTGTAGAGTCGAATAATCATTTGCCCGAGATAATTGTAGCCGAAACTTCAGGCTCGGCATATAATATAATGTATATAAAGTATTGCACCGTCCCCAATTTTCCATCTGCAATAGCAACGCCCACCTCACTGTAATTCCGGGAATCCCCTCTCACTGTCATTTCGAACGGACTCCATCCTGTCATTCCGAAGAGGGAAGCCGCCACCCCTGTCATTCCGGGAATCCCCTCTCATTGTCATTCCGAACGGATTCCATTATGTCATTCCGAACGAATGTGAGGAATCTGCTCACGCTGTCATTCCGAAGAGGCAAGCCCAGCCCTCTGTCAT
>CAYQNP010000063.1:0-11086 GCA_964418785.1 uncultured Spirochaetia bacterium
TCCAAATAAAAATTTTATATAAAAATATTCGGCAAAAAAGAGCCGAACATTAAGAGGTGCTGCATATAAGCAGTACCTCTTAATCCTATTTCTTCATCATCTTACACATAAATTTTCGAACTCCCGAATTTTATATCTAATGTTGTTAAATTTGAAAAAAAATTGATAAATGAGTCTATCACTTTAAGTATAGAAATAGCAAATTATTTAAAAGAATGGATTGAAGAGCATCTCTGTAAAGATGACAGAAAGTATATAGACTGCTTTAAAGAGAATGGCTTAAGATAGTATAAAACATAAATTCCTTGACAAATGATTAAAGTTAATTAATTTCCTTACTATATGAAATTTAAAGTTTTAAGTATTATACTCGTAATTCTGGTTATATTTAATGCCTGCGGCGGTGATGATAAGCCTATTACTGAAGAAGAACTTCAGAAAATAAAAGTAGAACCTTTAAAAGATATGCGCGAAAAAGCTGACCCGCCTATTGAAACAGGTACCGGTGTGAATTTTTCTGTACTTGCAAAAGATGCTAAATATGTTTCTGTTGTGGGTGATTTTAATAATTGGATTGATAATAGAAATCCAATGGAAAAAAATGATTACGGTGTATGGTCTGTTACAATTCCTCTTAAAAAAGGTACTTATTCTTACAAATTTAATATAGACGGAGTATGGGTTATTGATCCGGAGAATCCGCATACTGTAAAAAATAATATGGGGGATATCCGTTCTATAGTTACTGTAAAAAGAGATACTCCTTTTTATACTCCGCCTATTTATATGGGATTAAAAAAAGCTTCTGCTCCGCAAATATCTAAAAATGGTGTCTTATTCACATATAATGATAAATTTGCCAGAGTTGTAACTATTGGCGGGAATTTTAATAATTGGGAAAAAAATGAGTATTACCTTGAAAAAAATAAAAATGGTATATGGTCTATAAGGCTTCAATTGCCAAGAGGTAAGTATTTTTACAAATTTAATGTTGACGGTATCTGGAAAGCAGATCCTGAAAATCCTGATAAGGTAAATGACGAACTGGGCGGTTTTAAATCGGTTTTAGTTATAGAGCAGGATAGAGATAATCTTCCTTCAATGCCTGAAGTTGTGCCTTATAACATAGTAAGATTTGAATATAGAAATAAAGAATTACCTTCAGATGTTCTTATATCAGTAGTCGGTAATTTTAATGATTGGACTGAAAATAAGGATATTATGACTGATAATGATTTTGACAAAGTATGGTTTACAACTGTTAGACTGACACCGGGTGAATATTTTTATAAGTTTTCTATTGACGAACATCAATTTCTTGACCCGTCTAACCCTGAAATAAAACTTACACCTGATAATAAAAAAGCATCTTTTCTTAAAGTGTTTTTACCGAATAATCTGTATTTCGTTAAGTTTTCCTACTTAAATAAAAATGCAAAAAAAGTATTCCTTGTCGGAGACTTTAATAATTGGGATTCTGAAATTGATGAAATGAAATTAGACCAGTTCGGTGTGTGGTATATTGTTAAAAAACTGCCAAAAGGTGTTTACGGTTATATGTTTGTTGTTGATAATAAATGGATTATAGATCCTTCAAATCCTTATACTATGATGGATATGAATCATAATTTAAAATCTTATACAAAGGTAGGTATGTAAATATGAGTAAAGAACGATTAGTTATTATAGGCGGTGTTGAAGCAGGACTTGGTGCTGCTACTCAGGCAAGGCGTAATAATCCGGATATGGATATTGTTGTCCTTGAAAAAACAGAATTTATTTCTTATGGGCTTTGCGGTATGCCGTATCATATAAGCGGCTTGATACCTGATTATCAAGATTTATTGATTTATAAACCTTCCTATTTTAAGAATAATCGAAATATTGATGTCAGAATTAAAAATGAAGTTATTGATGTTGATTCTAAAAATAAAAAAGTAGTTGTTAAAAATCTGGAACAGATGGGTAAAGAAGAAACTCTTGAATATGATAAACTTGTAATTGCAACGGGTGCTCGTGCAAGATTGCTTGATATTGAAGGTAAAGAATTAAATAATATTTTTACTTTCCGCGATCTTGATTCTGCAAGAAAAGTAAAAAACGCAATTAAAGAATCAAAACCTGAAAATGCAGTTGTAATCGGAAGCGGCTATATAGGTCTTACTATGGCTGAAGCTTTTGTTGCAAATGGTATACATACTACTATTATTGAAAAAGAACCTTATATATTGCCTACTTTTAGTCCGGATATGAGTAAGTTCGTTCAACAGGAACTGGAAAAAAATAATGTTGAGGTTATTACTGATGCAACTGTTGATGCTTTCATAGGTACTGATAAAGTTGAAAAAGTTTCTGTTAATGGAAAACTTATTCCTGCTGATATCGTGCTTGTTAGCGTAGGCTTGCTGCCGAATATAGAACTTGCTCAGGCTGCAGGATGTGAAATTGCTAAAATTGGTTCTGTTCAGGCTGTTAAAGTAAATAATAAAATGCAGACTTCTGTGCCTAATATATATTCTGCCGGTGATTGTACTCATAGTTTTGATTTTATAACCGGCAAAGAAAAATATCTGCCTCTTGCAACTATTACGGATAAACAGGCTCAGATTGCCGCTAATAATATTTGCGGAAAATCATCTATTTATCAGGGAACAGTAGGATCGTCTGTTGAAAAAGTGTTTAATGTTGAAATGGCTCGAACAGGTCTTACGGAAAAAGAGATTATTAATGCCGGTATAAATTATGATGTTAAAACATTAAAAAGCA
The DNA here is from genome assembly GCA_964418785.1 of uncultured Spirochaetia bacterium. Classification (GTDB taxonomy): domain Bacteria; phylum Spirochaetota; class JAHITG01; order JAHITG01; family CAYQNP01; genus CAYQNP01. Next base: position 2,767 of record CAYQNP010000063.1, read on the forward strand.
AAACAAGGCCTGTTTATTATCCCGGAGGCGGAAGAATAATGCTTAAAGTTTTTGTTGAAACCGCTACTAATAAAATTCTGGGAGCAGAAATGGTCGGTAATGAATTTGTAGCAAAACGAATCGATATCCTCGGACTCGCTATCTATAACAAAATGAAATTGTCTGATTTGTATAATATAGACTTTGCTTATGCTCCTCCTGTCGCTACTTCAAGAGATATTTTGTGGATTGCAAGCCTTAAATGATTTTTTAAAATGAAAAAGATAAATCTTATACTGCTTTTTTTTCTTTTACTTGTCTCATGTGCTAATAGAAAAAAAAATACAAATTATCAGTTCGTGCGTTACCCTGTTGTAAAAGGAATGTTCTATGATTCAAAATCCGATAACCTTAAAAAACAAATAAAGTTTTATCTTGATAAAGCAAATAGTATACCCTTGAAAAATAATCAAAGCGTTTACGGAATAATTGTTCCTCATGCGGGTTACAGATATTCAGGTGAAACAGCTGCTGCTGCCTATAAGCAGATTGAAGATAAAAAATATGATACTGTTATTATCTTGGGTGTTGCTCATAGATATGCCCTTACTAATACTTCTGTATTCCCCCGTGGTTTTTATAATATTCCTCTTGGTAATATCTTTGTGGATAAACAAATTGCTTCTGAAATCTCTTTTTATGATAAATCCGTTAAATTTATTTATGATGCGCATAAATACGAACATTCAATCGAAGTGCAGTTGCCCTTCTTAAAATATGTCTTAAAAAATAAATTTAAAATAGTTCCTATGCTCGTGGGAAAGCAGAGTTATGATAAACTTGAAAAACTTGCTCTTGCTGTGGTAAAAACAATAAAAAATAATCCTGATAAGAAATTCTTAATCGTTGCTACTACTGACCTGTCACATTATCCCGATTATAATGATGCTGTTGTAATTGATAAAAAAACAATATCTCTTATCTCTAATTTTAAAATTAAAGAACTTATAACACGGGAAAGCAAAATATCAGAGTCTGGTATTAAATATCTTGCAACTTATCAGTGCGGGCTGTATCCGATAAGTGTATTCTTAATGATAATGAAAAAATTAAATGCAACTAAAAATATTTTATTAAAATACGAAAACTCCGGTGATGTTACTGGAGTAAAAGAAAGAGTAGTGGGGTATATGAGTATGATGTTTTCAGGTAAAAAAAATAGTAATAGTAATGGCTTTAGCCTTTCAGATGAAGAGAAAAGTTTCCTTCTAAAACTTTCAAGAAATGTTCTTGAGGAGTATATTAAAAATCGCAAGGTCCCGGAAGTTAAAATTATTGATGAAAAGTTGAAAGAAAAATGCGGCGCTTTTGTTACTTTGAATAAAAATCATAATTTGCGGGGTTGTATCGGTTATATTGAGCCTATTAAACCTTTGTATCAAAGTGTTATTGATAATACTGTTAATGCTGCTGTGAATGATCCCCGTTTTCCTGAAGTAACTCCGAATGAGTTGAAGGATATTGAAATAGAAATTTCAGTATTAACTCCGCCTGTGAAAATTGATTCGTATCATGATATTATAATTGGTAAACACGGAATTATATTGAGTAAAGGATTTCACTCGGCAGTTTTTCTTCCGCAAGTTGCACCGGAACAGGGCTGGGACCTGGCAACAACTCTTACTCACCTGAGCCTGAAAGCAGGCCTCGGACCTGACGATTGGAAATCCGGTGCAGAGTTCAAAGTCTTTACTGCTATTGTCTTTAGTGAAAACGAAGAAAATTAATTCGATTCTTAGTATTGAGGTTTTTTGGTATGTCTGGTGAAAAAGTTTTAATCCATTCTTGCTGTGCCCCCTGCCTCTGTTATCCGCATAAGGCACTTGAAAAGGAAGGCTTTGAAGTTGTTGCTTATTGGTATAACCCTAATATCCATCCATTCTCTGAATTCCAGCTTAGATTGAATACATTATATAAATATCAGGTCGAAACAGGAATAAAAATAATTTATAATGAAAATTATGACATCTTTGAATGGATGGAATATACATATCCGGGCTGGAAAAATAGAGATAAAGAAAAAAGATGTACTCTTTGTTATGAGATGAGACTTATTAATGCTGCTGAAAAAGCAAAAGAACTCGGTATAAAATATTTTACAAGTACTTTGCTTTATAGTAAGTTTCAGTATCATGATAATATTAAAAAATTAGGAGAAAAAATCGCCAGAGAAAAGGGCGTGGAATTTTTATATAGAGATTTTAGAGAAGGTTGGAAAGAGGGAATTAAGCTTTCTAAAGAATATAATCTTTACCGTCAAAGATATTGCGGTTGTATATTCAGTGAAACATATCTTTAAAGTATAAGGAGGATGTTATGGGGACAAAAAAGAAAACCTGGCAGGAAAAACTGCTTGACAGCAAGGATTTACCTAAAATAGTTGATATTCCTGAAAAAATGAAAAAGCGACTTGGAGAAGGTACTATGGTTATCCCTGCTCCAATTGAAGTGGATGAGATTATGAAAAGTGTTCCGGAGGGAAAATTAATTACCATAAATCATATAAGAGAAGTACTTGCGCGAAGACATAAAACTGCAACAGCATGTCCAATTACAACAGGAATTTTTGCATGGATAGCTGCTTTTGCTTCTGAAGAAAGAAAAAGTGAAGGCAAAAATGACGAAACACCTTATTGGCGTACTCTTAAAAAGGGGGGAGAATTAAATGAAAAATATCCCGGCGGAATTGAGAATCAGATGAATCTTCTCGAAAAAGAAGGACATACAGTAGTTCAGAAAGGAAAAAAATATAAGGTTGTTGATTTCGAAAAATCATTGGCAAACATTGAGTAATTTCCCTGTCGCCGACACTATATAAGTACGAATAATCATTCGCCACAAAAGTATATAAAGTTTTGCACCGTCCCTCTTTTTGCGGAGTGAATCCTCTCACTGTCATTCCGAACCGAGCAAAGCGAGTGTGAGGAATCCTGCAAGAATGTAAGTCCGAATAAATCATTCACATAATATATTTAATAAAGTTTTGCACCGTCCCCATATTTCATAATAGAATGGCGAAAAAAATAAATTTTTTTCTTGACAAATGAAAAAACCGCATTAAATTTGTAATCGTTTACATAGATGATTGTTTTTAGGAGGAATTTATGAAAGTTTTAGTAACAGGCGGAGCAGGGTTTATCGGTTCTCATATAGCTCAGCATTTTTCTGAACAGGGCGCTGAAGTAGTGGTTTATGATAATCTGAGAACAGGTTTTGAAAAAAATATAAAGCCTTTTAATGTTAAATTTGTAAAAGCAAGTGTTACAGAACTTGACAAATTAAAAGAAGCTATGAAAGGTGTAGATTATGTTTTTCATCTGGCTGCATTAATCTCTGTTCCTGAATCTCTGGAAAAACCTATTGAAACAGAAATTATTAACACACAGGGTACAATTAATGTTCTTGAGGCAGCAAAGGAAAACGGTGTAAAGAAAGTTGTATTGTCTTCTTCTGCTGCGATTTATGGTGATAATCCTGTGCTGCCTAAAAAAGAAGATATGCTTCCGGAGCCTAAAAGCCCTTATGCAGTAAGTAAATTATCCGGCGAATATTATTTAGCTCTTTACCGACAGGCTTTCGGTGTCCCTACTGCTTCTGTACGGTATTTTAATGTCTTTGGTGACAGACAGGACCCTAATTCTCAATATGCCGCTGCAATTCCTATATTTGTAAAAAAGGCTGTAACAAATGAAGATATTGTTATTTTCGGTGATGGCGAGCAAACAAGAGATTTCGTTTTCGTAAAAGAAGTTGTTAAGGCTAATGTGCTTGTGGCTGAAAAAGGGGATTCTGTTTATAATGTAGCACTGGGAAATAAAATTACCATAAATGAACTTGCAGAAAAAATAATTAAAATGACAAATTCTAAATCTAAAATTAAGTATGCTCCTGAACGCCCTGGTGATATTAAACATTCAAGAGCAGATATCTCTAAAATAAAAAGTCTTGGTTTTGAACCTTCTTATGATTTTGATGAAGCATTGAAAATTACAATAGAGTATTTTCAGAAGATTTACGGCTAATGCAGGTGGAGGAGATTATGAAAATTTTTAAAAATAAAGAAGAAGCAATAGATTTTATCGTTGCTCTTAATAATGATATCCCCCAGGATGATATGCAGGAAAACTTACAGTCTGTCTTTCAGCAGTTTGGTGTAGAAACTGTAATGGATGCTCTTTTTAAATGGTCCTTGAAAACAGGATATATTACAAAAAGTAAATTAGAAGATAATGAAAAACTTACTTTTTATGATGAAGAATACGGTTTGGACTTTAGACTTCAGGTTAATATTGCACGCTCTAAATATAAACCTGTCCCTTTGAAAGGCAAAAATATCCCGGAATTGTACTCTCCTATTGCTATAGAGAATGTTGGTATTCCGGGTAAAGAATATTTAAGAGTTTTTTTATTTCCTCTCGACGGGAAAGCGAGAACCTTTTTTGTTCAGGCTACTCCTTTTCCGTTATTTAATAATCATTTTGTCCTTATAAATCTTGAAAAAGTACCGCAGAAAATAGATAATCAAACCCTGACGGATCTGTTTAATTTCGCAGATATGGCACCTTCTTATACTACCTGTTCCAACAGCGATCTCGAGTGGACAGGTGCTTCTATTTTAAAGCATATGCATTATCAGATATTCGGTGATCTTGATTTGCCTGTGCTTAATGCTGTTGATGTGCCGGACTTGGTCTGGTATAAAGATTATGTAAAAATTTCTGGTCTCCATTATCCCTGCGGTGTTGTTAAATTCAGGAGCCCTTATAGAGAAAATATAAAAAGTGTAATGAATAGTGTAATCTCTGCATGGAAAAATATGCTCCCTGAAAAACAGTCTGTTAATCTTATTGTTATTAAAACAGGAGTTAATAGAAGTATGTATGAAGGTTATGTCTTCCTGAGAAATTCTGATTATCGCACCCCGGAAGATATACAAAAGTTTAAAACCGAAGGTGTGGGGATAATAGAAATGGCTGGTGAAGCCATCCTGCCTGTCCCTTCCGGTGATGACGAAGAATGGAAATGGAATGAAATAAGAAATAACGGCCTTAGAATCATTAAAGGTATAATTGGCGGAAATAATCCTATTAAAAAGAAAGAACAAATAGAAAATTTAATTAACGAGGTGATAAAATGAAATTAAAAAATTTTAGTGTAAAATGTATTACAGATGACGGTGTCGTTGAATTTAATAAGATTGAATTTAAAAGCCAAAAGTATAGCAGCGGGAATTTAATTCTTGATGCTAAAATGGAAGATCAGCTTGTTTTTACTATTCAGCGAAAGGATAAGAAAAGTTTTGAGTTAAAGCAGATTATATACGATTTTACTTTGCCGTTACGGAATTTCGGAAAAGTTATAATCCCGGACGGCGGTAGATTCTTTATGGATAAAATGCTCCCCCGCCAGGTATGGGACAGTACCCTTGTCTCTAATGCTCGAAATTTGTATAACCCTTTCTTTGTCCTTGCCAATGCCTATGAAGAAGTTGATTTTGCTTTCGGACTGCTGGGACATATTTATGATATGGAATTTAATTTCTATTCCCCGGGTAGAAATAAAAAAAATAGTTTAACTGTTGCCGGCGGTATTGCAAATGGTAAATTAAAATGGAAAATTACTAAACCTTTTGCTGAAAATGTAGAATTGACTTTTGGTAAAATTAAACAGTTTAAAGACGGTATTTTTCAAAGTGAAGGTGATGAAAACTGGTTTATGGCTTTGAGAAAATACGGTGAATCTTTTAGAAAAGTCCAAAATTTAAAATATAATAAACAGAAAGAAGCTTTAAGACCTGCTTTCTGTACATGGCGAGTTATTAATTCTGATAATATGACACACGAATGGGTTGTGCGAAATGCTAAACTTGCAAAAGAAGCAGGTATGAAAGCATTTATATTTGATGACGGTTGGTACGGCGTTGGCCTTGACGGAGCTTCTTTAAAAAGTACTATGGGCGATTGGCCTGATTCCATTCCGGGTAAATTCCCTGATATCCGGAAAACTTTAAAAGAAGTTAAAAAAATTGGAATTGCCCCATTTTTATGGTACTGCCCTATTGCTGTTTCTCCTGATGCTAAAATTAAACCTAAAGTTGAACACCTGCTCGTAAAAGTTAACGGCGAAACTTATCTTAATCCTGCTAAGTTCCATACCCTATGTGTAAGAAATCCGGAAGCAAGAAAATTAATGGTTAAAAATCTTGAGAAACTTATTGATTACGGTGCAGAAGGTATAAAAGAAGATTTGTTTGATTATATGCCTGAAGAACCGTGTGAAGCTGATCATGAACATGATGTAGCTACAACTGCTGATGGCTTGAGACTTGTTTTTGAACAGCTCCATAATGCTGCTATTAAAAAGAACGCTAAAATAATATATAGTATAAAGAATAATCAGGCTAATGTTGAACTCGGAGTTCACGGTTCTGTTATTCGCGGTGGGGATAGTCCTTTTGACGAAAATATCAATATGCTTCGCTCTATCTATCCTGCTGCTTATGCACCCCTTATTCATAATGATTACCTCGCTTTTACTAACTCTGAAGAACCTGAAAAAGTCGGTATCCTTATGCTTAAACAGGTAACTACTGGTGTGCCTAACTTTAGTCTTAACCTTGAAAAATTGAAAAAATCATATAGGGATATTATTAAAGCATGGCTCCAGCTCTTTTATGATAATGAAGATTTGTATATGGAAGGTGATTTTAAACCTCAAAATTCTGTAATGGATACTTTTCAGCGTGTCAATGATAAAAAAGCAATGATATCTTTGCTTTATCCGACTGCAAAAGAGTTTACTTTTGTTGATAGAGATACTGTTATAATTCTTAATGCTACTGCTTCGTCTACTGTTTATGTTAAAAATGCACCTGTAAACACAGAATGGATTAAAGAGGATTATGATTTTAAATTAAACTTGAAGAAAAAGAAAAATTTTAAGTTTGTATCAAATACAATAGAAGTACCTTCAGCAGGTGCTGTTATATTAAGAAAGGTTTAATTATATATAAAAAAGGAGGGAGATTTATCCCTCCTTTTTTCTTTTCTTCGCTCTATATTTTTTCATTAAGTCCGCAATTGTTGTTTTCTTCAGTATATCTATTATGGCATTATTTATTTCTTCCCATACATCATGAGTTATACAATCAGATTTTATTTCACATAAAGAACCGTCTGCAAGACAATCTACTATAACAACTTTGCCTTCAATAAGTTCTACAACATCAAGTAAAGAGATATCTTCCGGCTTCTTCCCTAATTTGAATCCCCCTCCGTGTCCTTTTTCACTTTTAAGTATTCCTCCGGCTCTTAATACTGTAAATAGATTCTCTAAATATCTTACAGACAATAACTCCCTTTTTGCTATATCTTTTATTTGTACCGGGCTGCCATTGTAATTTACTGCAAGATCAACAAGTGCTCTTACTACATATCTTGTCTTTGTTGATAATTTCATATTTATTCTCTCTTAATTTAATTTCCTGTGTTCAACATACATACATCTGTCCATAATAAACAGTAATCCGTTATTTTCTGCCAGTTCTCTGGCTTCGTAGTTTATAATCCCATCCTGAAGCCAGACTGCTTTGGCTTTTATTTTGATTGCATCTTCTATATGCGGAAGAACATATTCCGCTCTGCGGAAAATTAATACTGTATCTATATTTAATGGAATATCTTTTAAATCTTTGTATACTCTTTCATTTAAGATTTTATTCGCTGTTTTCGGATATACCGGTATAATTTTGAATCCGTGCTGCTGTAAATATGAAGGCACATAATGCGACGGCTTTTCCGGATCTGGAGATAACCCTACTACTGCAATAGTTCTCGTAATGCTGAAAATCTTTTTTATTGTGTCAATCTCATTTCTTTTATTCATAAAATATCCTGATTTAATTTATATCCTAATTTATATATCACTTTTATTATAATATTAATTTTTATTCCAAAGTCAAGGTAAAATATGAAAATAAAAATATGGGGACGGTGCGCCTTTTTTAAATTTTTTTTAAAAAAATTTAAAAAAATCAACAAAAAAATTTGTATATAATATATATAAACCATTTAGGAGGTGTAGTTATGCGTAAACCAAGATTTACTTTTCAAGGTGCTTTCCAGCACGTTAAGAATAGGGGACATAACAAGTCTGTTATTTTCCCTGAACCTGCGGATAAGCTCTTTTTTATCGACCTTATTAAATTAAAATCTAAACTCCTTAAAATCCGTATCCTCGCTTTCTGTGTTATGGATAACCATTATCATATCATCCTTCAAAA
>CAYQNP010000064.1:0-9363 GCA_964418785.1 uncultured Spirochaetia bacterium
TATGTTTATTTGAGGGTTCGACATAGCTAAGTAATTTAAAAAATAAAAGTAATAATACTTTTTCAGCATTGCTTCCTCCTGTGTATAAAGATAAAGTACTTCATTATTATATAAGCGTTGTAACAAGAGATATGAATATAAAAAGAAGTAAATGCTATTCTACAAAAGTATTTTTTTATAAAGATTCTGATAATGACGGATTAAGTGATGATTTTGAAAGAATTATTACCAAGACTTTAGTTGATAATAAAGACAGTGATAATGACGGCTTAAATGATGGAATTGATTTTAAGCCGTTGAAAAAGATAAGTAACAAAAAAGAGGTTTTGTATATAAATGTTACGGACGAGGAAAAATATTTATGGAAAGATTACAAGTCATTAAAGTCAGGTGACGGACATCGTTATGCTGATAATGATGCGTATTTTATTTATCGAATCCCGCTAAAAGCTCTTGGAGATGAGCTTGAAGTTGGTTTATTGCTTGATAATAATTATGTTGTTTCTGCTTCATCAGACGGAACTCATTTTCAAGTTATATTTAAAAGTCCTTATGATTGCCATGATAGCGGAAATAGAGGCTGGCAGTACTGGAAAATACCTGGTTCGTATAAAAACGCAGGATATCTGTATTTAAAAATATCTGACGGCTCACCGGCAGACGGCTGGGGCGGCGGAGTTTTTGGAATTAAATTCTTTGCTAATTGGGGTGATGTTAAAATTTTAGATATTGATGTTTCTAAAAATTGTTTGTTAAATGAAAAAAATATATTGAAAGTATCAGTAGCAAATATTTATCCGTTAAAAAAATATACTGCTGTTATGTATAATACCGGAAATACAAATGAGAAATATAGAATTAATATAAAGTATAATAAGAGATCCCAGACTCTTTATGGACAAATATATTCTGAAAAAATAGGGATATATAGATTGAGAGTATTTGTAGAGGATGAAAAAGGAAACACTGATACAGGAGAAACAATTGTTGAGGTAAAAGGTAAATCTACAGGTGCAAAAAATTATAATATAATTAATTCTGTAAAAATAGTAGGAAAGAAAGAGATTGAGTTTGCCGGTTGGGATGAAGGTGATTGCGGTAGTGAAAAAGAAAAAAGATATCTGTATAAAAATGGACATTCTGATATTGACGGACAGAAGCATAGGTATGCAGATGGGAACAATTTCTTTATATATAAGTTTATTTCTCCTACAGGTATAGGAATACTAAGGCTTAAAATAGGGAATAATTTTGTTGTATCAGTTTCAACAAATGCGAAAGAATGGACTGAGATTTTAAATTCATTTAAGATTTTCGGGAAAGATATTCATGATATGTCTAATTACAAGGAACAAATAATTGACATTTCAAAATATTTACGGAAAGGCAAGCCTGTTTTTATAAAAATATCCGATGGTTCACCGGCAGACGGGTGGGGTGGAAATGTCGGGTATATAAAATTTGGTACTCCGCCTGTTTTTAAACACGGGAAAAAAGTTTTAATTGAAATTGAATCTGATAAAAAAGCGGATGTTTTTGTAGATTACAGCTCTATTTCCAAAAAAGATAATATAGTGTATGCTGTAAAAGGTGTAGATTTCTTTGCCAGAGAGTTAGTTTCTTCAGAAAGAAGCAGATATGTACTATTCTCAATACCCGCTAAAATAAAGAATGGAATTTATAAAATAAAAATTAAGGGTGAAATCAAAGAGTTAGGAGTTAAAGAGACAAGATATGTATATATAGGTGTATATGATAATGATTTTATTGTAGACAGGGCAGCCGCGCCGGCTGAGAAACAGAATAAAGCAAAAGATAATATTATAAAATACTTAAAGGATTATTTTCGGAATTTTGGTAAAGTTTCACATAGTGATGACAGTATTGTCTCTGAGGAATTTATAGCAGCTAATAAGTTAGAACAATATATTGCGGGCTGGGGAGAAGGAAATAGCGGTTCAGCGGATGAACTGAAATATTTATTATTTAAAAGCGGGACAATAAACCCGCAAGGTATGAGATTTGCCGACGGTACAGTATCATTGCTGTATCATTTTAAACTGCCGAAGCGAAAACGGCTTGCAGTTGCTAAAATTACAGTGGGAAATAACTTTATTATTGATATTTATAATTACAACTTGCAGAAATGGGAAACTTTATGCTCATCTGAATCGTTATATGGCAGTGATATTCATGATATGTCAAATTATAAACCTTATTATTTTAATATTACAAAGTATATTAAAAACACAGATGAGTTAAAATTCAGATTCAGGGATGGTTCTGTTAATGATGGTTGGGGACCGTGCGTGGGTAATATTGAAATTTATATAAAATAATATGGAGGATATAGATATGAGATTTAAATTAATAATTATTTCAGTTTTTAGTTTATTTATTATGAGTAATAATATGTACGGCTGGTTTATATGGGATCTATATCAGGTTTATGACGATACCGATAGAAGTGTATTGATGGATAGTGCCTATAAAATGTACGAATTTAATGCGTTGTCTAAAAGTAGTGATGGAACTTCATCTATAGTAAAGCATGATGTGTTTTATGATTGGTACAGAGCGCATTTGGTTTTAAGTGAAAAAACTATGAATCGTGAGCAGACATTGGAAATAGGCGATTATTTAAAGATAAATTATTCATCTTTAGTGTTTAAGAAAAAAGTAAACGGGATTGCTTATTCTTTTAGTTCCAATCCTCTGGGAAAATTATCTTTGACTGTTAGTCGTGAGAGTTCTCCAGGCAGTAGAGGTGCTGAGATTACAGAAAATGACAGCACTTTATTAATGGGCGCACGATATGAAAATAAATTTAATAAGATAGATTTAAAATTAATAAAGTTTAATGACTTAAAGATAGGTATGTCGTTTGCAAATAGACATAATGAAAAATATGATTCCCCGGGAAGCGGTATTTTCAGGTTAAGCGTAGATAAAGAACTCTCTCCTAATTTATACTTTAAAGTTTTTGATAGCGATACTTCTGATGGCGACGGCGGACAAATTTTTGAAATTAAATATATCTGTTATGATGACAGTAATAATATTATAAAAAGCATTCATTTTCATACACCGGCAAGTACAGGTGATCCGGATGATGAAAGTTCATATTTATACCTGAATACCGGTTCAGTTGACAATGATCATAGATTTGCAGATATGTCTTCTTCTATTGTTTATGCGTTACCGGTTCCGTTAAATACAAAGAAAATATATCTAATTGTAAAAACAGGCGGCATTGAAAAAGCATATTCAGTTTCTTCAGATAATATTAATTATTATGTAATTGATAGTTCTATTTTACCGGATAATGATTATTGTAATTTAATTATAACTGAATCCGGTGTTCAATATGATAATTCAATTTCAATTGATTCTACTTCAACTTATGATGATACAGTAAATTCAACAAGTATGAGTTTTTCTGTAAATAATATTCTTTCTTCTGAAGTATATGAAATAACAGGTAATACTGCTCTGGGATTTGATTGGAATACTAAGATTTCATTTCCTTATATAGGAAGTATAAAGTTTTCAGGTGAATATGGTTATTCTATAGAAAAGCGAGCATATTATACGGGTGAAAAAAGCATTAATGGAACAGCATATAATTTTAAAATTTCTTATGGGTTTGATATACCGGCAGGATTATTTGAAATAGGCACTTTACAATGGATGATTGATGATAATTATAGTGCCGGTTTTTCAGTTGATTCTAAAAAAGATTATAATTCTATTGAGTTTTATCCGGAAAGTAGCGGTAGCGGTATCCCTCTGGGAAAAGATATAGATTTTAATTATAACGGCATTCCTGATTATGTTGAAGGCTTCTATGCTATTGATTCATTGCAGCCGATTTTTATAATGGGTGATGATAAAAATTGCAACGGAATACTTGATAAATTTGAGTTTAGTGATAAACCTGATTATGGAATAGATGCCGGCCAGAAAGGCGGAGAATATTATTTATGGTTCTCCCCTATATTAGAGATGGAAATGCAGCTGGGATATTATATGACAAAAGAATATTCCGGTGATAAAAAATTAGAGAGATTTTATTATAAATTTTCGTATGAAAAATATTTTAAAAATTTGATTTTTGTAGGAGCATACAATATTGCTTCTTATATAAAGAAAGATTTATGGGTTGAGGACAAAGGTCTTGTAGATGGACTTGATAATAATGCAGACGGATATATTGATGATGCTGTAGAAGTGGAATCAATAATATCTAATAAGGGTGGATTGTATTCTAAAAATTTTGTAAATCGTTCTTTATTGGTAGGAAAATTAAAACGCTTAAAAGGAGGCCTGGGTGCAAAATTTTATATGGGCGGTTATTATGTTAATAATTTGGATTCTAAAAACAACGAATTTAAACTCGGAAATAGCGGTATGATTGATTTTAAGAAAAGCGTTTTTGATATTACATTTTACCCGTTTTTTAAACTCACTAAGATTCAATTTTTTAGTCAGCCGTATGATATCTCTAAATATTATCAGTCATATCTGGAACGCAATTACGGTATAATAATAAGTTATCCTATAATTGAAAAATGGAATTTAAAATTCGGGTATATAAATCAAATGTATGACTTTAACTTAAATGTCAATGACACAACAGGAGATATAATGTTAGTAGAACTGTTCGGTAAACCTGTATTTAACGGAAGGGCAATGGTGTCCAAGGTCGGATTTGAGAAGACACGAAGCTCTAACGATATACGAGGTAATGTTGATCAATTTAATTTCTTTGTTAAATTATATTTTAGAATGTAAATGTATTGTGTAAAGTTATATTAAAAGGAGGTAATTTATGAAGAAAATAATATTTATATTAATAATGATAGTTATAACTGTAAGAATATTAAATGCAGGAACATATAGTGGTCCAAAGGTGGCAGCGATAATACCTGCTGACAGTAAAGGCGAGATTTATAATAATCAGATGTTCAATTTTTCAGGTGCTACACAATGGAACTCTGGAAATGGCGCTAATGCTATTGCAGATACAAATGTAACAGGTTTAGTTGAAGATAAAGACAGCAGTGCAGTAGACGGAACCGGTGCTTATGCAAACGGAAGATTTGCGGATGGAAATAATTATTTTATTTACAAACTTAGTGGACCAAAAACAAATTTATTTAGAGCGGATTTACGTATTGGAAATAATTTTAAAGTAGGGTTGATGAGAAGCACAACAGGTGCTTTTGAGGATGTGCTAAATTCGCAGAATATATTTAATGATGATGTTTATGATTTACAAAATATGATGTATCAGACTATAGATGTAAATTATTATCTTCAGACAACAGGCGGAACAGTATATTTAAAAGTTGTAGACGGAAGTACAGCAGACGGATGGGGCGGTAAATGCGGAGCATTATGGTTTAGAAAAATTCCTGAATATCAGAATGGTGATACAATAAAATTTAAAGTATATACTGACAAAAGTAATCATACTGTATCAGCAGATTTTTCAGGTTTAGGTGGTGCTGTTGTTTATAGTGGAAATAATGGACAGAATACTAATATCTATCCGATAGAATTTACAATACCGCAGAATTTTTCAGGACATAATGTTTTATATGAGATACCTGTAACCGTGTATAATGGAACATATAATCCAGCATCCTATACAGCAAAATATTTGGTTTATATAAATAATCCCGTAGTAGGATATATAACAAATAATAGATATGAAAAAGATTATATTTATGGCTGGAATGGGGGAGAAAGTGGTATTAGTTTGTACGAAACATCTGCCTTATATGATAACAGCGGTTCAGCTATAAATGGAGATAATGAAAGATATGCAGATGCAAATAATTATTTTACATATAAATTTAGTAATGTTGAGTATGATTTAAGCAAGTTTAAAATTGAAGATTCACAGAATTACAGGATATATGTATCAAAAGATAATTCAAGCTGGGTGGAGCTTGCAAATTCAACAAATGAATGGGGATACCAGGGAGGAAATAATGAAATAAATAAATGGGAGAGAGAATATTATATCAGGGATTATCTTGGAACAGGGACAGGGGATGTTTATTTGAAATTTGCAGATTTAAGTACTTCTGACGGTTGGGGCGGGGTCTGTTCTTATGTGAAATTATTGAAAGTCCCTGTTTATAAACGTGGCGAAAATATTACCATTAAATTTAAGACCAAATTTAATAGTAATATTTCAGCTGTTACTGCAGATTTTGGAGCCATAGACAGTAATGGCGGTACTGTAACTGCAACCAAAACAGGAGATTATTATAGTTTAAATTATACTATAAGCGCTAATAATACAAAATCCGGACTTTTTTCCCTGCCTATTAAGATGACTTTAAATAGCGGAGGATATAGATATTTCTATTATAAAATAGGGATTAATTATATAGAACCTAATATAACTTTTAGTTCTATATCTTTAGAAACAAATAATGCTGTTTTTTATTTGAAAAAATTAACAGATTGGAGCAGTATAAAGGTTTATTATAGCAGTAATGCAAGACTTTCTTATACAAATATGACTTATTTAACCATCACAGTTAATAATTCTTTCGGCATGGAATTGCAATTAGATGAACCGTATTATTTCGGGATAAAAGGAAAGGATAGTAATTCAATAGAGAGCAGTGATGCGTATTATCTTTCTGCTGTTAAAATAAATGAGAATAGCGAAGATGAGTATTATTTTTATGGAAATAATTCTACTATTAAAATTTTAAATAGTAGTATTTACGGCGATACGATATTGTATTTTAATGAAGAGTCGGAAGATTTGCCGGCTGGAATATCAGGGATTAAATATTATAGAGTGCAGGTATATAATCAATATAATAATAAATTTCAGAAGCCATATATATTAAAATTACATTATAATAATGATGTTGATGATAATAAAAATTTATCAATATATCATTTAGATGGCAGTCAGTGGAAGAGATTAGTAACTAAAAAGGATACAACAGGTGCAGGCGGATATGTAATAGCAAATACCACTGCAGAAGGTTGGTTTGTAATTGCAGAATCTCAGAATTCAGAAGAAAAGAATTATGTGGAGGCATCAGGATTTTCTCCTGATGGAGACGGGATAAATGATTATTATAGATTTATTATTCCTGTTGCCGACGAGAGCAAAGTATCTGTTGAAATCTACAATTTAAAAGGTAAATTAGTAAAATTTTTACAGCCGGAAACAGTTGTTAAAGCACCTGGAATAGATGTGCAATGGGATGGAACAACTGACAGCGGGGATAAGGCTCCTATAGGTGTTTATATTTATAAAGTCAAAGTTGGTGATAATGTAACAAAAGGAGTCTTTGTATTAAAAAGATAAGGATCTAACAGATGAGATTGTTTTTTAGGAGTATTTTATTAATAATTACGGTATTTGGGTTGAAGAATATTTATGCGGTGACTATAGAGACGATTTACAAAGTCGATGCCCGAAATTTAAGTTTTTCGGATAAAAATATGCTGGCATCTATGGCAGGAATAATAAATCGAAAATCTACTGATAAAGGTGTGTTCTTAATATTAACAGATTATGATTTAGAATGGATGCAGAGATTGGAAGAAGACAGATATAATTTAGTTTCTACTACAAAAGATGAATTGTTAAATGAATTTAAAGGCTATTTTAATGGTCAGGTGATTTTTGATGGAAGTGATGATTACAGTCGCAACATTGCTGCAACTATTGCCGGTATTAATGATGCTTTTATTACAGAAAATGAAGTTGCAGGATATTCAGTGATTTATGACTGCAGGAATAAATGGAGTTCAAAAATAGAAGCTTATCAATGGGCAGTTGATAATTTATTATCTTCTGTAAATAAAGATTTAGTTGCTGATTTATCTTATACTGTTGCTAATTTGTTGGATTTTGCAATTGCAAACAGAGTTTTTGTTTTTGATTTGGATCCACTTAATAATTCTGATGAAATAAATATGATTAATCAGATAATTGGAAATTATGTTTATGCAACGCCTGTTATTGGCTGGCCGGACGGACGCTATGCTATTGCACCTCAAGATAATGTTGATGTAGAAAATGCTTTTATGCAACTTATAAATAATAAAGGGTTATGTTTGATAGCTTCTGATTTTGCTGCTAACCTCTCTTTATTTAAGAAACTTTTACCTGAAGTTAAATTATTGCAATATAGAAAGTATAAAGAATATAATGCAAATAGGAAATACTTTACTTTTATAATGTCAGACGGGGATAATTTACAATACGTTCTTAATTATATGTATAAAGATTTATGGCAGGATGAAGTTCGGGACGAGATTCCATTAGGGTGGAGTTTATCTCCTATATTATATTACTGGGGAGGCTTTGTGCTCGATACTTTGTTCTCGGATGCTCATAAATCTATGAATGATGAATTTATTGCACCTGCTTCCGGATTTACTTATATCCAACCTAATGCTTTTAACATTTCTGCATTAGCGACTTTCCTTAATAAAACAAAAACAATGGTTTTGAATTTAGACGAATGGCAGTCAACAATAATAGACTCAACAACTGACCCTATAGCCCGTGCAAATATGTATAAAAATTATGCCTCTTCAACTTATTTAAATACTCTTTTTTTAGAAGCAGAGGTTGGGATTCGTAATGTTATAAAAGATAATAATTATGGAATATTAACTTTATCGCAGGATATTCGCGGTACCTCTGTTAGCCAGCTTATTTCTGATATAAGAAGTCAAATTGCGAGCAGCGGGAAAAATATGATATATGTCTATACTCATTCCTGGGATTTAACTCCATCTAATATTAAGGAAGTAATTACAGGTCTGGCTGATTTGAGTCCGGTTGTGGTTACTCCTTCAACTTTTTCTGATTTATGGCTGCAGAAAAATAAAAAATCTACTACTGTTATTTCGCCTGCAAGCCTTGAATGGCAGTGGAATGAAGAGAATAATGGAACTACTTTTAAAGTTCAAATGAGTAAAAGTGATTTGCCTGTTTCTTTTGATAATATTTTATCTGCTAAAGTAATATATTGGACAGAAGAAATGACAAATAAATATTTTCAATATATGCGTGAAGATAATGATATTTTGAAATGTGAAATGCTTATCCCGGATGAGTATAAAAATGATAAAATATATTTTTATCTGGAATTTATCACTTCTAACACTGATTTTTATAAAAGCAATATCTATCCGTCGTATACTGCAAATTCTTTTAGCGGCCCAAAGATAGCATGGATAGAACCAACAGACGGAACAGGAGAAATTTATTTAAATCAATGGTTTGATTTTGCCGGTTCTAAAGAATATCAGCAGGCGGATATTAATAATACAAAGGATGATATTTTTATGCTGTTTTATAATAGT
>CAYQNP010000065.1:0-9096 GCA_964418785.1 uncultured Spirochaetia bacterium
GAAAAGATAAATAAAGAAAAATACAGATGGTACAAAATAAAGTTAATGGACGATACAATAGGCTGGATATACGGAAAATATATTACTTTAATATCAGTACCATAAAAAAGGGGCATACTAATGGCTGAAAAAGATATTGATATAACTAATGAGATTGATAAAAGTAATCTGGATGTCAATACAATATTAGAAACATTACAGGCAAAGGATAAACTTATAGTAAGTTTAAAAGAAGCTGCGACTCGAAGAGATAAATTGAATGAGCAGCAGATAAGAACATTATCTGAAGATAATGCGAAAAAACTTATGCAGCTTCGGGAAATGCAGACTAAATTAAAGTCTGTAGAGAGTGAACTAAAAGAAAAAGAAGCTCAACTTAAGATATTACAGATAACAGAGGATAAACTTACTTCCAGAATAGAAAAGTTTCGGGCTGAATTTAATACATACAGAGATCAGGTTCGGAGTCATCTTGAAAAGATCAAGATATCAATAGATGAAGAATTAGCAAAACGAGAAGAGTATAAGAACAGAATTATAGAACAGTTAAAAGACAGTTATGTAAAATTAGAGAACAGATTAAATAATCTTGATAAATTTTATAAAGAGGTTCTGGCAACCATAACCAAGAAGCAGACAATAGCGAAAAAATATATAAGGCATGCTTTAAATGATTTACAGGAAGCTCTTGGACTACTTGATCTTGCTCCGGGGGAATTTTCAGAGCCTGAAAAGATAAAGTCAGAATTTGCACAGGTTAAAGAAGCATCTGCGGGATTATTTAAGGAGTTTAAAGAGTTGAAAGGCTTGCCGTCTGCTTCTACAATAGTTAAAAATATAGAGAATGTTAATATAACTTTAGGCAATGCTCCTCAGATTGAGAACATATTTAATGAGATAGAAGAGATAACAAGTGTTATAAAAGAGAATGTCAAATCCCGAAGAGGGAAGGTAGTTAAAGGACAGGTAATGGATACAGGCGGAGGTGGTGGAGATTCCGGCGCTGTTGGTAAGTCAGGGATGGATGGTACAGCCTCTGGAGAGGGGGCAGGAAGTGATACAGGAACTTCCGGAAAAGCAGGCGCTGATTCTTCATCAGATAAATCCGGAGGTGCTGGCGAAAGTCAGAGCGGTAAATCTGACCAGGGCAGTAGTGGTGATTCTGGTGCAGGCGGCGGAAAGCCTCAGGGTAAATTAACTGATGATAGAACTGATAAAGACGAGCCGGAGAAAAAAAAAAATAATAAACCGATAGATGAAGATGTTCAGGAAGTAATTTTTAAGAGAAACAGAAATTATGCTCCTTTTAATTGGAGAGAAATATTAAATGATATTCAATTAAAAAGATTCGAAAGTTTTATAGAATCCTGTATGAAAGCAGAAAAAGAAGGTAATTATATAAAAGCCCTGGGGTTATATAAAACTATTCAGGAACAGCCCGGTATAAAAGATTCTATAGCAGGCAAGATACTTGACGATCATATAGAATATCTTGAAGATTTAATTAAAAGACGATATTCTAATCTCCCAAATGTAAATAAAAAAAACAGTGATAAATAGAACAATAGTATAGATGAAAATTTTAATTCGGTTTTTATGAATTTTAATATTTAAAATATTACTTGATATTTATTTTTAATGTTATATGCTTCTGTCTATGGAAGCAGTTAAAGATATATTAGTATATGTTGTGCCTATATCAATAGTTATAGTTTCCATAATAGTAGGATTTCTGCTGCAGAAGCATCTTTTAATGAAATTAATAGCGCGTTCAAAAAAAACAGATTTAAAATTTGATGATTTGATATTTAGTTCTTTTAAGGGCGTAATAATACTTTTATTTATAGCACTTGGTTTATATATCGTTGTAAATAATTTTAGTGTAAGTAAAAAATTTGCAGCAGTAATCAATCAGGTTACAGTATCATTAACAATATTCTCTTTTACATTATTTGCTGCTAATTTTGTAGGCGGGTTTATTCAGATTTATACAGAAGCCTTTAGTAGAACTTTTTTTCCTACATCTCTGGTTATTTATATTGTTAAAATAATAGTAATCGCAATAGGTTTATTAATAATATTGCAGAAGATCGGCGTTTCAATTGCACCGCTTCTTACAGCATTCGGAGTCAGTGGTCTGGCAGTGGCTCTTGCCTTGCAGGATACTCTTTCTAATTTCTTTGCAGGTATTAATATTCTGCTCGGCGGACAGCTCCATATCGGTGATTATATCAGACTCGACAGCGGAGAAGAAGGTTTTATTGAAGATATGACATGGAGAAATACTACTATCAGAAAACTGCCTCAAAATCTTATTGTTATACCTAATTCGAAATTGGCCAGTTCACAGATTGTTAATTATTCTTTGCCAATTAAAGAACTTAATGTTATAATAGAAGTCGGAGTCAGTTATAGCAGTGATCTTGATAAGGTTGAAAAAGTTACTATAGAAGTTGCAAAAGAAGTAATGGAACAGGTTGAAGGTGGAGTCCCTGAGTTCCAGCCTTTTATAAGATATTTTAAATTTGATAACTCAAGCATTAATTTCCGGGTGATTATGCGCGCTAAAACTTTTGTGGATAGATTCCTTGTTTCTCATGAGTTTATAAAAAGACTTCATAAAAGATACAATAAAGAGAATATTGAAATTCCATTCCCAATAACAACAGTTTATTTGAATAATCAGAAAAAGTAAATTATGAGTTTTGTAAAAAAATTTTTTATAATATATTTTTTACTGTTTTTTGTGTCTAATATTACAGCATCTGAGACTGAATTATTTAATGTTGCTCTTAGCCTTTTTAATAAGAAATTGTATTTCCTTTCCCGGGAAAACTTTTATTCTGTTATTAATACATCTAATAATCATGATCTGATTGAACAGTCATATTATTATGCTGCTCTTGCTTCATTTTATAATAAACAGTATAAAAATGCTATATATGATTTCTCCCTTCTTTTTCTTAATTATCCTAATACGAGGTTTAAAGAGAAAGCTGATCTCTTTACCTGTGAATCTCTGTATTATTTGAATAATTATATAGGAACTGTACGAGGTTTGAAAAAATTTTTAAAAACATATCCTGATACTATTTTTAAAGATAAAGTTTATGAACTTCTCGGAAAATCCCTTTATTTTATGGGGTATAATAGAAAGGCTGTTAAATATATGAAGAATTCTAAATCAGGCGAATCAAAGTTTTATACTGCTCTTGCTTATATAAAAATGAATAAATTTTCTGATGCTCTTGATTATTTAAAACCTTTATTGAAAGATAATGATTTTCATAGTAAAGAAATAGTATATTTTTATATTGGGAATATATTTTATAAAGAGAAAAATTTTAAAGAGGCGGAATTCTATTTGTATAAAATAAAAACAGAAAACACAGAGATTTATACTTATTCTCGATTAATGCTTGCAGATATTGAGTTTGCTAAAGGAGATTTTGAAAAATCTTATCTTTTATTAAAAAATATAAAATCCGATAGTGATAATTATAAACTTTCTGTTGCCAGAGTTTTATTTAAGTTGGGAAAAGAAAAAGAAGCAGTGGATTTGCTGCTCTCTGTTGATAAAAGTAAATATACAGGTTCCACTTATTATACTATAGGTTATTATTTCTTAAAAAATAATGAATTTGATAAGTCTATAAATTATTTCAAGAATGCGTTGAAAGTATATAATAAAGATATATCTGTAATATCTTCAGTATATATCAGTAAAGCGTTTTATAAAATTAAAAAATTTGATAAGATGGCAGAATATATTTTGCCGTTAAATGAAAAGGAAGTACCGGCTAATATCCTTAAAGACTATATATTCCTTAAAGGATTAGCATATTTTTATTCGGAACATTTTGATAAAGCAGTGCTTTATCTGGAGAAGTATGTGAAAAATTATAAGTATAATGATGATGTTATATTTACACTTGGAGTAAGTTGTTATAAGGCAAATAAATTCGATAAAGCCGTTAAATATTTTTCACTGGCGTTTAATAAATATAAAGAAATACGCATTAAAGTGTTTCCGTATTTGTTGAAACTATATAAAGATTCTCCTGAAACAGCTGCTGATTTGTATGATATGATTTATAATAATATAAATGCTGATGAGAAAAAAGAATATGCAATTTCTATATCTGAATTGCTTTATAAAAAAGAGAATTATAGTAAACTTAAAAAATATCTTGATTTGCTTAATACTTTTGCGTTGAATAAGAACCAAAAGCAATTAATAGATTTTTTATATGTAAAGTATTATATTAATAAAGGTGATTTTACAGATGCAGATTTTATTCTTACAACTTTAATAAATAATGCAGAATCGGAAGAAGAATTGGCTAAGTATTATTGGACTAAATATGAACTGCTGAAAAAGCAGGATAAAATGCAGGAAGCAGATTTGTGGCTTAATAAATTACTTGCTCTGAGAAACTCAATAAGAGATGATAATGAATATATTAAAAAAGCCGTAGAAGTTAAAGGTGAAAAATGAACGGGAAAGTATTCTTTCTGATATTGGTTTTGTTCGCAGATTTTTTAAATGCTGAAAAACTTTTTTTTACTAATTCTATAGATTTGCCGGATTCTGTTATTAAAAGTACAGTTGAAAATAAACAGGTCATATCAAAAGATAAGGTTTCCCATGCTGAAGTTCTGTACGGAAAATACGAAAATATTGATTTGCAATTATTAATATCCAGAGAATATGAAAATGCAGGGTATCTTATAAATTATGCAAGATTTAAAATAGAGAGTTTCCCTACTAATGACAGAAAAGTATTTAATTCCGGATACGGCAGTGATAATCTTAATGCCAATCTGTATTTTTTATTGGGACAAAATTTTTTGTTGAATCTTGGACTTAAATATAATACTTCGTTAAACGGCACAATGAGTAACCCTTTTTATAATAACGAATCTGCCAGAGTCCTTGTTTTTAATCCTTCTTTTAAATATTTTATTAGTGATAAATCTTTTATTTCTGCTGTTTTCAGTTATAATGACTCATATGTGAATTTTGAATCAGCAGATAATGAATATTATGTCGGGAATACTATGTTTGAGGCTAATGTGGAATATTCAAGAGTCTGGTCCAGGATTAATGCTTTCTCGCTTAATCTGGATACAATACAGTATAGCACGGAATTGCAAAATAACAGAGATGTTAATAGTATTGCAATTGTGAAAGCACAAGATAAATTTGCTGTTTCAAAATCATTAATTTTTACATTTGGTTTAAATGCTAATGTTAATAAAAAATATTCTTTTGTCTTTGAGCCTATAATAGATATGCTTTATCTATTTAATAAAACATTAAATCTTAATATTTTTTATAATTCATTATATATTCCAGAATATTATAATAATGTAATATTGACAGATAGATTTGTTCAGGTTTTAGATTTTTTTAAGCCGTATATAAAGAGAAATTTGGGGCTTGGTATAGGAACAGCAGTTAATAAAGATGCTTATCTTACAGTTGAATCTGTTTTTGTCAAATATAAAAATTATCCTTCTTTTATTTATGGAAATAATAGACTTTATTATATCAATCCCGGAGATTTTGATGTAATAAATTTGCAGACTGTTTTAAGGTATGAAATTAACTGCTGTTTATATTTTATTTTGAAGTATGATTATATCCCGTATGTGTCGGATAATAGTGTTTATCTTATAAAAAATAAATTAAGCCTTGACTTTAATTTTACTTTTAATATGGTTGAATTGAATTTTAAGATAAAGTATTTTGATTTAATGAGATATACGACAGAATCAGGTAATAGTCTGTTTTTAGATGCAAATATAGTTGCTGATGTGGATTGCGCTTATAAAATTAATAACAGTTTCGGCTTCAAATTAAAAGTAGCAAATATCGGAAAGAATACGGTTTGTAAATTGCCGTTTTATCCGGAATATAATGATTTAATAAAATTGGGGATATATACAGGATTTTAATTATGGAAGGTAGAAAAATAAAGTCAAAGATAAAGAAAAACAGACCTGTTTTAAGCAGAGAAACCAGATCTACTATCGGGTTTATATTATTAATAGTAGCACTAATTATTTTGTTATATTTATATTTTAATTATTATTTTTTCGGAGGACGGGTAAAATCTTATATCAATAAAGGTGCACCTATTACTGTTTTATTTGTCGGACTTGATGATAGCAGCGATTATCCTAAGACTGATACAATTATGCTGGGTATATATAATCCAAAGTCGCATAGGATAGGAATTATATCTATTCCTCGTGATTTGAGAGTAGAAGTTCCTACAAAGTTAGGCTCTACTCCTGAAAAAATAAATATTGTTTATACAAAATACGGATTAAATAAACTTATTAAAGTAGTTGAAAAATTAACTTCAATAGATGTTAATTTCCATGCTATTGCAAAATTAAGTGATATTGTAAAGATAGTAGATATACTCGGCGGAGTAGAAATATATGTTGATAAACCTATGAAATATATTGATAAATCAGGGGAACTGTACATAGATATACCAAAAGGAATTATTAAATTAGACGGATTAAAAGCAATGGAATTTTTGAGGTATAGAAATGACGAGAGAGGAGATATGGGAAGGATTGACAGACAATATGAGTTTATTCTGAATCTGATGAGAAAAGCCGTTATCCAGAAAAACATACTGGCTAATATTAAAATGCTGAAACTTCTTTTTGAATTTGTAGATACGAATATGAATTTTAATGATTTAATAAATATAGTTCGCTCTCTTTCAGGAATGGATTTTAATAATATAGATTTTGTAAAAATTCCGGGTAAATTTGTTGAGATTATGAATGTAAAGTATATTCAGCCGGATAAAAAACGAATCAATTATATGCTGAAAAGATTTATACAGCAGTTGAACTCATTAAAGTCCGACTATCTGCCGTCTGAAATAAAGGTACAGGTGTTAAACGGTTCCGGAAAGCCGGGAGTAGCAAAAAGAGTGCGGGATAAACTCGTTAGAAACGGTTATAATGTTGTGGAATTCGGAAATGCTGATTCTCAGAATTATAAGGAAACAATTATACTTGATAGAGTGGGAAATATGAAAAAAGCAGTTAAGGTGGCAAGCCTTTTAAAATGTAATCTTATTTTTCCAAAAATTAATAAATTTATTATGATTGATATTACAGTTATAGTCGGAAAGGATTACAAAAAGATTTTAAGGTGATTGAATATGCGCGATAATGATATTATAAAGTTAATTGTAAAATGGGCAGATGATAAGAAAGGCGAGAATATAAGTATACTTGATGTTCGGGGACTGTCTGTATTTACTGATTTTTTTATTATTATCAGTGCGACTTCAGTTCCTCATCTTCAGGCTATAGCCCGCGAACTTGCTTTTAAATTGAAAAAGGAATCTAAACGACTCCCTCTATATCCATATGATGAAAATGATGATAAATGGATTTTAATGGATTACGGTGATTTTGTGATTCATATATTCCTGCCGGAAGTGAGAGAGTTTTATGATCTTGAAAATCTCTGGTATGAAGCAAAAAGAATAGAAGTTAATTTAAATGAGTGACAGTAAACAGTTAAAAATATTATATGAACTATCTAATTTAAGCAGTTCAACTCTCAATGAAAAACAGCTTCTTAACATTACAATGCAGTTAATAATAAATTTTTTTCATGCTGAAGTGGGGCTTGTTTTGTTTTTCGATGAGAAAAAGTATAAATTCTTCCCTGAAGTTGTATGGGGTATGGACTTTGATACGATTAATTCTATTTATTATGAAGATACTAAACTTATTTACTGGATATTATCTCATGACGAACCTGTTCTTATTAATGATTTTTATAAAGAAGAAAAAGTGAAATATATAAATGACAGAAAAGTCCATATTCAATCTATTATCGGTGCAAAATTAAAGTTTAAGAATAAATTACTCGGTGCAATCTTTATTGCAAATAAGTCAGATAATAATCAGAATGTAAACTTCACGGATGAAGATGTTGAGCTTTTTAATGCCTTTGTTGGGAATATATCCGTAGCAGTGTATAATAACTTTTTGTACGATGAACTGGTTGATGCAAAAAATTTTATTTTCAATGTTGTAAATAGTTTAAATACCGGTGTTATAACAACTGATTCGGAATTAAAGATTACCACTGTAAATAAGGCTGCTGAATTAATTTTTGATGTTGAGGCGGATAAGATTTTAAATAAGAAAATTCACCGCGTTTTACAGAATGTAAAGATAAAAGATAAAATAATATCTATTTTAAAAAAGAAATTAAATGAGATTGATATAGAAACAGTTCTTGAGAAAGAAGACGGTACAAATAAAATTTTAAATTTTTCTTTTTCTGTGTTAAACAGTTCTAAGAATGAGATAATAGGGAATGTAATAACAGTAGATGATATAAGTGAGAAAAAGGCACTTGAAAATCAGATAGCACAGACAGAACAGCTGGCAGCCCTCGGAGAATTGTCTGCAGGTATTGCTCATGAAATCAAAAATCCTCTTACTGCAATAAAAGGGTTTGCTCAAATCTTGCCGAATAAACTGGACGATAGAGAATTTTTGGAAAAATTCAGTTCTATTATAACTGAAGAGGTTGGAAGATTGAACGGTATTATTGAAGGCTTGCTTGAATTTTCCCGCCCTTCAGGTAAAGAAAAAAAAGTATGTAATATTAATCTGATTATTGACAGAGTTCTTCAGCTCTTAAAATATCAAATTGAAAAGGCCAATATTAAAGTTAATGTTAATTTTAATGATGTTGCTGATATTATAGGTGATGCACATAAATTAGAACAGGTGTTTTTAAATATTATTCTTAATGCTGTTCAGGCTATTGAAAAAGATGGTATTATAAATATAACTACTTCTGTTATTATAAAAAGAACAGCAGAAAATATGTATAAAGAATTTGTGCTTGTTGAGATTGCTGATAACGGTCCGGGCATTAAAGAGAAAGATCTGAAAAAGTTATTTAATCCTTTCTTTACAACTAAGGTTAAGGGCACAGGCCTGGGTCTGTCTATTTCGCATAGAATTATTAGTGAGCATGACGGCATTATTGAAGTAAATAGCAGGGAAAATGAGGGAACAACTTTTATGATT
>CAYQNP010000066.1:0-7763 GCA_964418785.1 uncultured Spirochaetia bacterium
TTCCTGAAGAAAAGGATAATTTAAAATTAATTAAAAATATAAACGGAGATTTATACGAATTAACACAGTCAAAAGTTTATATACCTGAAAGTGCAGCAGCTGAATTGGGAATTACAGGTTCTATTTATAAAATGAAAGCAGAAGAAGTTGGAATGGGACCGATTTATATAAATCTTGATAAGAGTCTTTTGACTTCTCAGTTTCAAAGTATGATTTTCGCTTTTTTAATAGTCTTCGGGTTAATAGCGTTTCAGCTTAAATCCGTAAAAGGCGGATTAATATCTATCACCACAATAGCATTTTCAATCCTGTTTAATTTTGGATTAATGGGATTATTGAAAATTCCTCTTGATACAGCAACCTTGATGCTTGGCGGAATTACAATCGGTATAGGTATAGATTATACAATTCATTTTATATCGCGTTTTAAAAAAGAAACAGAAAAAGGTAAGAATATTACAATTGCAATAAAAGATACTCTTGCTACTACAGGTACAGGTATAGTTATAAATGCTGTTTCAGTAGGAATGGGGTTTCTTGTTTTGATATACAGTAATCTGCTCCCGTTAAAAAATTTCGGGTTGCTTACTTTTGTGATAATGATAATAAGTGCTTTTGCTGCAATTACATTACTTCCGGTTATATTTATGATAACACATACAAATTTTATAAAAAAGATTAAGGAGGTTTAATATGAAAAATTTAAAGTTTATTGTTTTTGTTGTTCTGGCAATTTTTATCCCTGCAGTTTTATCTGCAATCACAGGTAAAGAAATTCTTGACAAATCGGAAGCTGTTATGAAAGCCCCGAAAAGTGTTGTTTCAGATGCTGTTATGGTATTAATTGACAAGCGAAATAAAAAGAAAACAAGAAAAATCAGAATGTGGAGTAAAGGGAGTAAAAAGAAAGTTATAAAATTTTTATCACCTGCAGATGTTCGCGGTGTTGGTTTGCTCGTTTTAAGTGATAATGATATGTATCTTTATATGCCTGCTTTTAAAAAAATCAGAAGAATAGCCTCTCATGTAAAACATCAGAGTTTTATGGGAAGTGATTTCTCTTACGACGAAATAGGTTCAACTGAATATGCTGAAAATTATACTGCAAAACTTGTTAAGGAAACGGATACAGAATATATTGTTGAAGCAGTGAGAAAAAAGAATTCAGATAAACAGTATAATAAACTTAAATTACGGATTGATAAACAGTCTTTCCTGCCTCTTAAAATTGAAATGTATAAAAAAAATAAATTGCGAAAAGTTTTAATTAATAATAAAATTGAAAAAATAGGTAAATACTGGATGGCTACAGATATTATGATTGAAGATATAAAAAAGAAACATAAAACAAATTTAAAACTTACAAATATAAAATTTGATAAATCGGTGCCATCGAGAATTTTTACTAAACGGTATTTAACTAAATCCGTAAGATGATTTTAGTTTATTTTAAGGAGGGAAAATTATGAAAAAAATTTTTTATTTTTCATTTGTTTTTTTCATGCTGACAATAAATGTATACAGTGATACATCTGTCCAGGGTGAGCTTAAATCTGATATAAATGCTAAAATTAAAAATGGAGATTATATATATAATGAGGAAAATTTATTAATAAAGTATAAGGCTGATTTATCTGATTCTGTTGCTTCTTTTGCCTCAATGGAATTCAGATATCAGAATTTTCCTGAAATAAATAAAGTTTCGGATTTAAATGACAGAAATAAGGTAGAACCTCTTGAAATTCAGTTAAAAGAAGCATATATTGATTATTACGGATTTTTACTTGATAACATTGATATTCGCATCGGGAAACAGAGAATTGCATGGGGAACAGCAGATAAAATGAATCCTACAGATAACATTAATCCGGATGACTTAACAAGGATTTTTGACTTTGGTGAAAAAATACCGACAATAGCTTTTAAGTCTGTATTTTACATTAATGATGATTTTTCTTTACAGGCTGTATGGCTTCCGTTTTTTACACCTGTAAAATTTTCTGATAATATGTTTAATTTTTCTGATTTAATTAATGAAAAATTAATAGAAAATATTAGATCCGGAATAAGTTCTTTTGGTGTAAGTCCTGCAGTGTCTGTCACGGGTTCAAGCGTGGATGTTCCGGAGACTAAAACAAAAAATGCAATGTATGCAGCAAAATTCAGCGGTAAGGTGTTAAATTTTGATTTCTCGTTAAGTTATTTTAAAGGCTATGATGATATGCCTATAATGGATTCTGTTACTGTAGATGCAACAGGTATACTTGCCGGCAATGTTACTGCTTCTTACAAAATGCGATATCCTAAACTTCAGGTAATAGGGGTTGATACATCCGGCGAAATATTCTCAATTGGTGTGTGGGCAGAAGCAGCATGTTTTATCCCTGAAGAGGTAAAGTATCCTTTTGTGTTTAAATTACCCGTGCTGCTCGGCGGTACTTCTGTAAATACCAATACAGCACTTGATGCAGAGCCGTACTTTAAATATACTATTGGTTTTGATTATACTTTTAAAAACGGACTATATTTTAATACTCAGTTTGTACACGGTTTTTTTACTGAAAGAGGCTATCATGATGAGAAACCTCAGGATTATATTATAAGCCGTATTGAAAAGAAATTTTTTGATGATAAATTAAAACTTGGGTTAAACGGTTCACTTGAGATATACAATTTAAATAAAGCAGAGTCTTTTTCTGATATAAAAGAAAATTCAGGAAATATGTGGGGGCCGGATATAACTTATTATCCTGCAGATAATATTGAATTATCAACTGGCTGTATTGTTATTCAGGGTAATGAAAAGACATTTTTCGGTAATCTTCAGGATTATGATAATATATATATACGGGGGAAATTATATTTTTAATGGAGATATTATATAGCAGGCGGAGGATAATAAATTAATCCTCCGTCCCTATGCTATAGTATTTACATATTTGCTGTTGCCGGTCTTAACCAGTGTGTCTATAAAGTTTGAGTTCCCGCGAAGCATCATTAAAAGAAGTTTCTTGATTTCGTCAATGTTTATACTATCCTCTTTAATTTCATTTGCAAATTTATGAGGATTTATGATGTATCCGTTATTTTTTATAGGAGGATTGAATTTGGATGAATTATTCAGCTTCAGACTGACTGGCAAACTTCGCAAACTGATCTGATTATCAATTCTCATCTCTTTAACCTCCTTATTAGTTTTCTTTCATTTTAATTCTCGTTTAGTTAAAAAAAAACTTAAATGAAATTCAGTTGTAAAAAAAATAAAAATAAATCTTGACAAATGAAGTTATTTTTTTATCTTATGCCAGATTTATAGAATGAAGGCATTATTGATTTTAGAAGACGGTTCTGTATTTGAAGGTATTAGCTCTGGAGTAAAGACTACAAAATTCGGGGAAGTTGTTTTTAATACTGCTTTAACAGGTTATCAGGAGATCTTAACTGATCCTTCTTATAAAGGTCAATTTGTTACAATGACTTATCCGCACATTGGAAATTACGGCATAAATCCGGAAGATTTTGAATCCGGAAGAATTTTTCTGGAAGGTTTTATTGTAAAAGAGATTAGTCCGGTTGTAAGTAATTATCGTGCGGATAAAACTTTAAACGAGATACTTGCTGAAAACAATGTTATAGCAATCGAAGGAATAGATACTCGTGCTTTAACAAAAAAAATTCGTGAAGTCGGTTCTATGATGGCTGTTATTACCAATGAGAGAGATGATGTTGATAATCTGTTAAAAGAGTTAAAAGAATATCCTTCCATTGAAGGCAGAGATCTGGTTAAAGAGGTTACAACGGATAAAGAGTATCAGTGGGATAGTTCTAAAAATATTGCAGAAACAATACATAAAGTAAACAGATATTATGACGGAATAAGTCGATATAAGGATATTTCTTATAATTATCACATAGTTGTAATTGACTGCGGTGTAAAATATAATATACTCAGGTTACTGTCTGGAATAGGAAATAATAAAGTAACAGTGGTTCCTGCATCAACAGATTTCAGCAGAATAAAGGAGTTAAATCCTGACGGTATTTTGATTTCAAATGGTCCCGGAGATCCTGCAGCTGTTCCTTATATTGTTAAAACTGTAAAGAAAATAATTGATGAAGAAATACCTGCAATGGGGATATGTTTTGGTCATCAATTAATAGGCCAGGCATTAGGCGGATCTACTTATAAATTAAAATTCGGACATCATGGAGCTAATCACCCGGTTATGGATTTAAAGACAAGGAAAGTAGAAATTACTTCACAGAATCATAATTTTTGCGTTGATTATGATTCACTTGATAAAAGTAAAATAGAAATAACGCATATAAATTTAAACGATAATACCATAGAGGGATTAAGGCACAAGGAGAAGCCTGTATTCAGTATTCAGTATCATCCTGAGGCATCACCAGGTCCTCACGACAGCCGGTATCTTTTTGTTAGATTTTTAGATATGATTAAGGAGAATAAGGGATAATAATATGCCTAAAAGAACAGATATTGAAAAGATTTTAATAATAGGCTCCGGACCTATAGTAATAGGTCAGGCGTGTGAATTTGATTATTCCGGAACACAGGCTGTAAAAGTATTGAAAAAAGAGGGGTATAAAATAATTCTTGTAAACAGTAATCCTGCAACAATAATGACAGATCCTGAACTTGCAGATAAGACTTACATAGAGCCACTTATTCCGGAGATTATAGAAGGTATTATAAAAAAAGAGAGGCCGGATGCTATTTTACCGACACTTGGCGGACAGACTGCTTTAAATTTAGCACTTGATCTCGGAAAACTTGGAATTCTGGAAAAGTATAATGTCGAACTCTTAGGCGCTTCGCTTGAAACAATAGAGAAAGCAGAAGACAGGAAGTTGTTTAAAGAAGCAATGGAGCGAATAAATATCGGGGTTCCTGATAGCGGTGAAGCAACAAGTATAAGTGAAGCTGAAGCAGTAATGGAAAGAATCGGCCTGCCTCTTATTATTCGTCCTGCATTTACATTGGGCGGCAGCGGCGGCAGTGTTGTTTATAATAAGGAAGAGTTTGTTGAAAAAGTGAAATGGGGCTTAAATTTAAGCCCTATAAATCAAATCCTGCTCGAACGCTCATTAATCGGCTGGAAAGAGTATGAACTCGAAGTTATGAGGGATAAAAATGATAATACTGTAATTGTGTGTTCAATAGAAAATTTTGACCCTATGGGTGTTCATACCGGTGACAGTATAACAATTGCTCCTGCACAGACTTTAACTGATAAGGAGTATCAGATCTTAAGAAATATGTCGCTTGCTGTTATGTCTGAAATTAATGTAAGCACAGGCGGTTCTAATATTCAGTTTGCTGTAAACCCTGAAGATGGCGAGGTATTAATTATTGAGATGAACCCGCGTGTCAGTCGTTCTTCTGCTCTTGCATCAAAAGCTACCGGTTTCCCAATTGCAAAAATAGCTGCTTTGCTCGCTGTTGGTTATACCCTTGATGAAATAAAAAATGATATTACTAAAAAAACAGTTGCAAGTTTTGAACCTACTATAGATTATGTTGTTACAAAATTCCCACGCTGGACTTTTGAAAAATTTCCGGAAGCAAGTCCTGTTTTAACTACTCAAATGAAATCGGTCGGGGAAGTAATGGCAATCGGCAGAACTTTTAAAGAATCATTACAAAAGGCTGTTCGTTCGCTTGAAATAGGACGCTACGGCCTCGGGGCAGACGGAAAAGATAAAATAAATCCGGAACTGCTAAAAGAAAAATTAATGGTCCCGCAGCCGGACAGAATTTTTTATATAAAATATGCTCTGAAAAATGATGTTATGCCTATTACGCGTATTCATAAATTAACAAAAATCGATATGTGGTTCCTAACTCAAATTCAGCAGATTGTTGAACTTGAAAAAGAGATAGAAAAATATAACCTTGATTCAATACCGAATGAACTTCTGAAAAAATCTAAAGAATACGGCTTTTCGGATTATCAACTCGGTTATTTACTTAAAACAGAAGAAGAAAAAGTAAGAAAAAAACGGGAACAGTTAAATATAGAACCAGTTTATAAACTCGTAGATACAAGCAGTGCAGAATTTGAAGCATACACTCCTTATTATTATTCGACTTATGAAACTGAAAATGAAATCAAGAAAAGTAATAATAAATGTGCAATGATTTTAGGAAGTGGTCCTAATAGAATCGGTCAGGGAATAGAATTTGATTACTGCTGTGTTCATGCTGCTTATGCTTTAAAAGAAGAAGGCTACGATACCATTATGGTAAATTGTAATCCGGAGACAGTTTCAACAGATTATGATACATCAGATTATCTTTTTTTTGAGCCGTTGACATTTGAAGATGTGTATAATGTATATAAAAATAAAAAGCCTGAGGGAACTATTATTCAATTCGGTGGTCAGACACCGTTAAAACTTGCATTGGAATTAAAAAAGAATAATATAAATATATTCGGAACTTCTCCGGATAGTATTGATGCAGCAGAAGACAGAGAGCTGTTTTCAAAATTTATCAATAAATTGGGAATAAAACAGCCTCCTAACGGAATAGCCTATTCTGTAGAAGAGTCTTTAAAAATAGCAAAAGATATAGGATTTCCTATATTAATCAGGCCTTCTTATGTTCTGGGAGGAAGGTCAATGGAAATAGTATATGACGAAGAAGAATTGAGCCGTTATATGAAATCTGCTGTTGAAGTTTCGGAAAAACGGCCTGTTCTTATAGATAAATTTCTGGAAAATGCGGTTGAAGTAGATGTTGATGCTATTGCAGACGGAGAAGATGTTTTTATAGGCGGGATACTTGAGCATATAGAAGAAGCAGGTGTACATAGCGGTGATAGTGCATGCGTTATTCCTACCCATTCTATTTCAGAAAATGTTTTAAATAAAATTAGGAAATATACAAAAGATATTGCTCTCGGGTTAAATGTTAAAGGCTTAATTAATATACAGTTTGCAATTAAAGACGAAACCATATACATACTTGAAGTAAATCCTCGTGCATCCAGAACAGTTCCTTTTATAAGCAAGGCTATAGGTATACCTCTGGCAAAACTTGCAGCTAAGATTTCAGCAGGAAGAAAAATTAAAGAGTTTAATTTAAAAGAACCTGTTTTAAGATATAATAGTGTAAAAGAGGTTGTTTTACCTTTTATAAAATTCGAGAATGCGAAAATTAAACTCGGTCCTGAAATGAAATCCACAGGCGAAGTAATGGGAATAGGTAAAGATTTTGGTATGGCTTTTGCCAAAGCCCAGCTTGCT
The DNA here is from genome assembly GCA_964418785.1 of uncultured Spirochaetia bacterium. GTDB lineage: Bacteria > Spirochaetota > JAHITG01 > JAHITG01 > CAYQNP01 > CAYQNP01. The sequence goes on from CAYQNP010000066.1 coordinate 7,273, forward strand.
GCAGGATTTAATCTGCCGAAAAAGGGTACAATCTTACTGAGTATAACAGATAAAGATAAAAAACCGTTATTAAATACTGTGAAAAGATTAAAAACATTGGGTTTTAAATTTTATGCTACAGTTGGTACACATTATTTTCTTAAAGAGCATGGTATAGAATCATTTAGAGTAAATAAGGTTCACGAAGGAAGACCGCATATTCTCGACCATTTAAAGAACGGAGAAATAGATTTAGTTATAAATACTCCTGAAGGTAAAGGTGCTAAATATGATTCAAATTCAATAAGAAGAACAGCATTAAATCTTTCAATTCCTTATATAACAACAGTATCGGGAGCAAAAGCTGCATCCTATGGGATAAAAGCCTTAATAGAGAATGATAGTCTTGATGTAAAAGCAGTGCAGGACTGGTATAAAGAATAATAAGGGGCAGTAGCTCAGTTGGGAGAGCGCTGCGTTCGCAACGCAGAGGTCGTCGGTTCGATCCCGAT
>CAYQNP010000067.1:0-15315 GCA_964418785.1 uncultured Spirochaetia bacterium
TTCCGGGGATAATTTCTCTATCTGCTCTATACTTATTTTATCATTTCTAAAAACCTTTATATCCGGATTAAATTCTCCAATATACTGCACAACATTATATACAAACGAATCATAATTATCAATGACCAATATCATTATTCATTTGCCTCCTCAATATTGGTGGCAAGCAGCAAAGCCATAGCTTTATTTATACTTTCCTTATATTCATTTTCAGGGTCAGAATCATATACAATACCTGCACCTGCCTGAACATATACTTTATTTGCCTTTTTTATAATTGTTCTTATTCCAATACAAAAATCCATATCAGAATTAAAGCTAAAATATCCTATTCCGCCGGAATAGATACTTCTTTTTACATTTTCAAGTTCTTCAATAATTTCCATAGCTCTAATTTTAGGAGCACCGGATACTGTGCCGGCAGGAAAAGAAGCCTTAAATAAATCAACAGCATCATAGCCGGATTTTAATTCACCTCTGACTTCACTTACAATATGTATAACATGCGAATATTTTTCAATAGAATAAAGTTCAGGAATAGTTATAGACCCGTATTCAGATACCTGCCCAACATCATTTCTTGCTAAATCTACAAGCATAGTATGTTCTGCAAGTTCTTTTTCGTCGTGCAGAAGTTCATCAATTAATTCATCATCAGGTTTAACACCCCTTTTTCGGGTACCTGCTATTGGTCTTGATACAGCAACATTGCCGGATTTTTTAATTAAAATTTCAGGGGACGAGCCTATTAATTCAAAATCATTCATATTAAAATAGAACATATACGGAGACGGATTTATAGAACGCAAGCCTCTATAAATACTAAACCCTGAAACATCTACTGATTTTACGAGTCTCTGTGATAATACGACCTGAAATATATCTCCATTATAAATATACTGCTTTGCTTTTTTAACAATATTTTTAAACCCGGATTTAGAAAAATTAGATTTTACATCCTTAAAATCAAGATTTTTATTAACATTAATTTTCTTTATTTCCACCTTATTTTTTAATTTTTCTTTAAAATGAAGCAAAATATGTTTTCCATTAGACTTTCCGAAACTAAAGGTATTATCTTCTTCTGAATCATTAACAAGAGTAAACAAATATGCTTCATTGGTAAAATGGTCAAAAACAAGATATACATCCGGCAGAACAAAAAGTGCATCCGGGATAGAATAAATATCAGGGTTATTTAAATCCAGATTCTCAATATACTTAATTGTGTCATAAGAAAAGTACCCCACAAGTCCGCCGACAAACGGAACAGGGAAATCGTTACTCTCAAATTCAATTTGTGACAGCAGTTCTTTTATTTCATCAAACGGATTACTATTCCACTTAAATTGGCGTTCAGAGAAGACACCTATTATAGAATATCTTCCTACAGATTCAACTTTTTCTTTACTTTCAAGCAAGAACCCCTGCAGTTTATTATTATCCGTTAATTTAAGATATGCTGTTATAGGGGTATCTGTATCCAGAAAAAGTTTTTCATATAAAGGATAAATTTTAAACTGTCCCATACATCTCTCATATAGTTTTAGAGGCAGTCTTTAAGACTGCCTCATAAAAGATATATAAATTATTTTTTATTTTTAAGCCAGCTCATCATAGAACGCAGTTTAGCACCAACTTTTTCAATAGGATGTTCAGCAAGATGGCGTCTTGAAGCCTTAAAAGAAGGTCTGTTTGCTTTATTTTCAAGTATCCAATCTCGTGCAAATTGTCCATTCTGAATTTCTTCAAGTATTTTTTTCATTTCAGCTTTTGTATTTTTATTAATTACTCTTGGTCCGCTTTTATATTCCCCATATTCCGCAGTATCGCTAATAGAATAATTCATTTTAGAAATACCGCCTTCATACATTAAATCAATAATAAGTTTTAATTCATGAAAAGTTTCAAAATAAGCCATTTCAGGGGAATAACCTGCTTCAACAAGTGTCTCAAATCCTGCTTTAGACAATTCAACCAGACCGCCGCACAGAACAGCCTGTTCACCGAATAAATCGGTTTCAGTTTCTTCTCTAAAAGTAGTTTCAATAATACCTGCTCTGCCTGCACCAATCCCGCAAGCATGTGCAAGAGCCTTTTCAAAAGCCTGTCCTGTTGCATCCTGAAAGATAGCAATTAAAGACGGAACACCGGAGCCTTCTGTATAAGTTCTTCTTACAAGATGTCCCGGACCTTTTGGTGCAACCATATAAACATCTACATCTTCCGGCGGAACAATTTGACCGAAATGTATATTGAATCCGTGAGAAAAAACAAGAGCTTTTCCTGCTTTCAAATTAGGCTTAATATCTTTTTCATACAGAGCAGCCTGAACTTCATCTGGAACAAGTATCTGTATTATATCTGCTTTAGCAGCTGCTTCAGCAGCAGACATAGGTTCAAATCCATGCTCTTTTGCCAACTCATAATTCTTACCGCCCGGTCTCTGCCCGATTATAACATTATAACCGCTATCCCGTAAATTTTGTGCCTGAGCATGTCCCTGACTTCCATATCCTATTACTGCTATTACCTTATCTTTTAAAATGTCAGACTTATTATCCTTATCGTAGTACATCTTCATTTTTATATTACCTCCATTTTTTATTCTTTATTTATGTCACTTCTTGCAAGTGCTATTTTACCTGTTCTTGCAATCTCTCTTACTCCATACATTCTAAGCATATCAATCAACGCATTTATCTTTTTTGTATCACCCGTAGCTTCAATCATTACAGATTTATGCGAAACATCAACTATAGTTGCACGAAATATATCTACTATTTCTATTATCTGAGAACGAACAGACGCATCAGCAGAGACTTTAATTAAAGCAAGCTCTCGTTCAACAGGATTTTTAGATGTCAAATCAAGTACTCTAATAACATCTATTTGCTTATTTAACTGTTTTTTAACCTGTTCCATTACCCTTTCATCACCATCAATTACAATTGTCATTCTTGACATAGAAGGGTCTTCAGTTTCACCAACAGATAAACTCACGATATTAAAACCTCGCGCACTAATCAACTGAGACAATCTGGCCAATACGCCAAAATGATTTTCAACTAATACAGAAATTGTATATTCCATAACTTCCACCTTTCAATTTTTTATATTATGCTAAAGAATGTTCAAGCATTCTGTTAAGCGGTGCACCTGCCGGTACCATGGGGAATACATTCTCTTCCACATCTATTCTAAAATCCATTACAACTGGTTCCCGTGATTTTAAAGCTTCTTCAAGTACCGGACGCACATCAGATTTTTTATCTATTATGTACCCCTGAATACCGTATGCTTCGGCTACTCTCTTAAAATCAGGTACAGCCTTACGATTCATCTCATCGTACATACCAAATGCAGGTTTTTTATCTTTTGGGATACCAAGATAAGTAGCAGAATATCTTTTATTAAAAAACAGCTCCTGCCATTGTCTAACCATACCCAGGAACATATTGTTTAATATAACTATTTTTACAGGCAAATCATAATTTCTAATTGTAGCAAGTTCCTGAATATTCATCTGGATACTTCCGTCTCCGGCAATATCTATAACAATAGCATCCGGCTTTGCCACCTGAACACCGATAGCAGCAGGGAATCCGTATCCCATAGTTCCCAGCCCCCCGCTGGTTATAAGAGTTCTCGGTTTTCTGTATTTATAAAATTGTGCTGCCCACATTTGATGCTGTCCAACTTCTGTAACAATGTAGGCTTCGCCTTTTGTTATTTCCGATATTTGCTCAATTACATATTGCGGTTTAATAACTTTATCCGTCTTATCATACTGTAACGGATACTTTCTTTTTAATTCAGTAACATAATTAACCCAATCTTTAATATCACACTTTTTAACATGTTTAATCAACTGTTTTAAAACATTTTTTACATCGCCAACTATCGGGACATCTACCTGAACGCTTTTACTTATAGAAGAGGGGTCAATATCAATGTGAATTATTTTTGCATTAGGAGCGAACTCGTCAAGTTTGCCTGTAACACGGTCATCAAATCTTGAGCCAACTGCAATAATAAGATCAGTTTCAGTCATTGCAATATTTGCATATCTTGTACCATGCATACCGAGCATATCAAGACTTAAAGGATGCTCATTCGGGAAACCGCCCAGTCCTAAAAGAGTCATTGTTATAGGAATACCTGTTTTTTCAACAAACTCTTTTAATTCTTTATGAGCACCGGAAATAATTACACCGCCGCCTGCATATACAATAGGTTTTTTCGCCTTTGCAATCAGTTCAGCAGCTTTTTGAATCTGTTTAATATTTCCTTCATAAACAGGTTTATAACTTCTAATATCTACACTTTTCGGTTTTTCATAATCTTTTACAATTTGCTTGGATACATCTGAAGGGATATCTATCAATACAGGACCTGGTCGGCCTGAATTTGCTATATAAAAAGCTTCTTTAACTATTCTGCCTAAATCTTTTGCATCTTTTACAAGATAATTATGTTTAGTTATAGAATATGTAATGCCTGTAATATTAACTTCCTGAAAAGCATCATTACCTATCATCTTTGTAGCGACCTGACCGGTAATAGCAACCATAGGAACAGAATCCAGATATGCATTAGCAATACCTGTTACGAGATTAGTAGCACCCGGACCGGAAGTAGCAATACAGACTCCTGTTTTCCCTGTTGCTCTGGCATATCCGTCTGCAGCATGTGCTGCTGCCTGCTCATGTCTCGTAAGATAATATTTTATTTTATCAGAATAATTATACAAAGCATCAAAAATCGCTATTAAAGCTCCTCCCGGTATACCAAACATCGTATCTACGCCTTCATCTATAAGGCTTTCGATTAATATCTCTGCACCTGTCTTTTCCAATGTCTCTCTCCTTTCTTTTATTTTCTTGACTTTATTATATAATTATTTTTTCGAATGTCAATCTATTTTGTCTTTTTTCTGTTTCTCGGCGAAAAATCTATCTTATGCACAGGATATATAACGGATGATGATATATTGCTTAAATGTGATGAGATTCGTTTTATAAACCTTGTAATAAGTGTTAGAACAACAGCTTCATTTGCTGTTAATTTTGAATCTGCTATATTTCGTATTATCTCTTCACTCTTTTTCCCAATTTCGTATGCTTCATCCATAACATCTTTTGCGAGTAAAATATCACTTTCTTTAAATGCTTCAAGTGTATTATCAATTAATGGAACTATTTTCAGAGCAATCTCCTTTATAGGATTATAAAATTTATGTTTTTCTCCGAACTTTTTCTTATTTTTAAGCATATCGTATGTCTGCAAAAGATTTTTACAATAATCTCCTATTCTCTCAGCATCCTTAACAATACTCATCATTATAAGAGTAATTCCGACATCAACATTATGCTGTACAGCAAGATGTTCGGCTAATCTTTTTCTAATTCTACGCTCTGATTTATTTACAAAAATATCATCTTCATATATTTTTTTCTCAAGGCCTTTTATTTTTTTATGTTTAAAAATATAAGTAATTACTCTGTCATACATTAATTTAGTTTCATTAGACATCTTAACAAAATCAGACATCACAGCATCTACAAAAGTTTTACCTTTCCAAACATCTATTATTTCTCTAAAAATATCCATAACTTAAATCCTCCTGATTTTTTATTTTCATTTAAAATATTAACACAAGTACCCATGGCAACACATAAAACAAAAACAACACATATAGAATTGCCAATTTTTTATTTGTAGCAACTATTTCACCAAACTTTTTAGCAAGAGTTATAGGAATATTTCTGATTGCCGGTATAGGATAAATTAGTAAAACACCTATAAAATTAAAAAGCAAATGAACAAATGCTATTGTTAAACCGAGTTTATTAGTGGCTAATGAAGCCAATATTGCAGTAACAGTTGTACCGATATTTGCTCCAAGTGTAATAGGGAATATAGCCTCAATAGAAGCAATTCCGGCTCCGGCAAGCGGAACAAGCAAAGATGTTGTCATAGAACTGCTCTGTATAATCATAGTAAATATTGTTCCTATCAAGATCCCGAGAAGCCCTGATTTTTTAATAAGATTATTAAATACAACTTCTGTTTTGCTGCCCATTAATCCTTTCATAATCTTTACAATATAAGACAAAGTCATAAAAAGAACAAGCACAGCAAAAATAAGCATCAGGGTTCCGTCAAGGACATGATTATTAAACAACCCGTCAAAAAAATGTTCTATTGCTTTAACCACTGTTTTTACTATCATTTTAATAGGCGAATGAAATTCAACAGAACTTGTTCCGCTGAAGAAATTAGCCATGATTGTTGCACTCTTATATAAAAAATGCGTGGTTAGTTCTAACGGCAGAAAAATCAAAACCATTATAACATTAAAAAAATCATGGACAACAGCAGCAGAAAATGCTCTTTTAAATTCATTAGTATACGAAATTTGTGTAAATGAAACAAGTATGTTTGTTACAGAAGTTCCTATGTTAGCTCCCATTATAATAGGAACAGCATTTTGTATAGGTATTGTGCCTGCAGCTACAAAAGCAACAACCATAGAAGTTGTAGCCGAAGGACTCTGAATAATACTTGTAACAAGTATACCTATAAACAATGAAATCAACGGGTGAGCAGTTGTGGTTATTAAAGTTTTTGCAAACCCTTTACCAAAGAACTTAAAAGAAGCACCCATTAATTCAACGCTTACAAGGAAAAAATACAACAAAACTAAAAAAAACATTAATTTAACAAGAGGGTGGAGCCCGTTAATGCCTCTTGTTTCTTTCTCTTTTGCTATCAACTTTAACCTCCTTAATTAAGGTTATTACAAATTATAATAGTAATTTTTATTGTCAAGAAAAAGTTAATAAAGTATCCCTCCGTCCCCATATTTTTCTTGACTTCAACAAATAAAATTATATACTATATAAATAATTATAGAAACAGGATTATAAAATGAAAACAAGAAAAATATTTTTACTGTTAGCAATATTAATATTATTAAACAGATTAGTTTCAGCAGAGAATTATTCATTTGTTGTACTTGGAGATAACAGACCTGGGAGAGATATAATTGAACAACCGGCTATTTTCAAAAAAATAATAGATAAAATAAACAGATTAAAACCGCAGCCTGATTTTGTAATATCAATAGGAGATATTATATGGGGATATACACGGGACAACGAGCTTTTAGAGAAAGAATTTAATGCTTTTGAGCAAGCAATCAGCAAATTAAAGGTTCCGTTTTACAATGCACCGGGGAATCATGAAATTTCAAGCAGATATGCAGTAATACTTTATAAAAAATTATTCTCCTATTTACCGGGGGAAAAATTATACTACTCTTTTAATCACAAGGGTTCACATTTTATTGCATTAAATACAGAAGAATACAGAAAGAAATCTCAAATATGCTGTAAACAATTAGATTGGCTGAAAGAGGATTTAGAAAAGAATAAAACTGCAAGACACATATTTGTATTTTTTCACAGGCCTTTATATCCTGTAGCAAATCACATAGGAGATTCACTTGACAAATATCCGGAAAAGAGGGATGCGCTGGTAAAATTATTCAATAAATATAAAGTAAAATATGTATTTTGCGGACATGAACATTTGTACAGCAAATCAAACAACAACGGACTTATTCAGATAATTACAGGCGGAGCCGGGGCATCATTATACGATTCGGAACAGGGCGGATTCCATCACTTTATTTTAGTTAATGTTAAAAATAAAAAAGTTTTCACTAAAGTAGTAAGAGTAGAAAACAATTAAAAAAGTTCTATGCTTTTTTTACCGATTTCATCAATAATCATATCTACTACTTCATTAACAGAATAATCAGAAGTATCAATATAAATTGCATCATCTGCTTTTTTCAAAGGTCCTACTTTGCGTGAAGAGTCCATTTTATCTCGTTTAATAATATCTTTTTTTATTTCCTCCAGCGATAGTTTTTCTTTATTTTTTGCATCGTTTAACCGCCTTTTGGCTCTAACCTCTACAGAAGCATCAATATAAAACTTAAAATCAGCATCAGGGAAAACAACTGTTCCAATATCTCTGCCATCAAGTATAACATCATAATTTTCACTGAGTTCTCTTTGATATTTAATTAAAAAATCCCTTACTTCAGGCACAGCAGAGATAACAGAGACATTTTCATCTATTTCTTTATTTCGTATTTTATCGGTTATATCGGTATTATTAAGATATATTTTTATAGAATCATTTTCTTTTACAAATTTAATATCAATCTTATTCAGCATCTCAATAATCTTCGGAGTATCAGTTACATCAATATTATTGGAAATCACGGCATAAGTTACAGCTCTATACATAGCACCGGTATCAATATAGAGCATTCCTAATTTCTCAGCAACTAATTTAGCCACAGTACTTTTTCCTGCACCGGCAGGTCCGTCAACAGCTATTTTCATACTTTACTAACCCTCCTTATATCAGTCAGAAATCCCGGATAAGAAGTCTTTATGCTGTCAAGAGAATCAATTACAACACCTCTATCACTGAGCAATGAAGAGATTATAAAAGACATTGCTATACGGTGATCATTAAATGTATTAATAACCTTATTACTTTTAATTTTTTTAACACCTGTGATAACAAAGCCGTCATCAAATTCTTTAACAGGCACACCAAGTTTTTGCAAATTAACAACAATAGCATTAATTCTATCAGATTCTTTAACTCGTAATTCTTTAGCATTTCGAATAACAGTAATACCGTCCGCTGCCATTGCGGCAATACTTAAAACAGGAATTTCATCAATAATAAACGGTATTTCTTCTGCTTTTACAACAGTACCTTTTAAAGGTGAGTAAGAAACCACTACATCCCCAATCTGTTCATTATTTTTAATTCTAACATTTTTAATTTCAATATTAGCATTCATTCTGCGAAGCACATCTATAATAGCGCGCCGGGTTATATTCAAACCGACACCCGGTATACGAACTTTATTTCCCGGTTTTAAAAGAGCAGCAACTATAAAATACGCAGCAGACGATATATCTCCCGGGACTGTAATATCTTTTGCATGTATCTCCTTCTGCTTATTCTTTAAAACAATCTTATTACCGCAAATTTTAATTGGGATATTAAAATAATCGAACATCATCTCAGTATGGTCTCTTGATTTAGAAGGTTCAATATAGACAACCTTGCTTTTAGAATAAAGGCCTGCGAATAAAACAGCAGATTTAACCTGAGCACTTGCAACAGAAGACTTATATTTTATCCCTTTTATATTACTTGAGCCAACTATAACAAGCGGCGGTAAAGTATTATTATTTTTTCCGTATAAAATCGCTCCCATCTTTCTTAAAGGTTTGACAATTCTTCCCATAGGTCTTTTTAATATAGACGAATCACCTGTTAAAACAGACACAAAATTCTGCGCAGCAAGTATTCCGGAACCTATTCTAATTGTTGTTCCGGAGTTATTAACATTCAACACATCATCCGGTTCTTTTAATCCGAAAAGTCCTGCTCCATATACATAATAAGTTTTATTCACCTTTTCAATCTTTACACCAAGTTTTCGGAACATATCAACTGTTGATAAAACATCATCGCTCTCAAGAAGGTTATAAATTCTTGACACACCTTTAGATATTGAAGCAAGCATTACAGCTCTGTGAGATATAGACTTATCCCCCGGAACTTTTACAACACCTGAAATTTTTTTTAAATTAAATTTTTGACTGCTCATTTTAATTTTCCTTTAAATTCATTTATCTCATTTAATTTTTTTATAATATCATCTTTATCAGATTTATTTAGAAAATCAAGGAAATCCTGCAATGTATTAATTATATCCTTTGATACAAAATTAATTTTATCAATATTATCAATAAATATATCACTCCATATTTCAGGGCTGCTTCCTGCAAGTCTGCTAAACTCTTCAAAAGAAGTCCCTATGAAATTTTTTACATCTATGTTCTTTTCCTTAAGAAACAACACATAAGCAAAGGAAAGAATGTGTATAAAATGACTTGTGATTGCAACGAGTTCATCATGCGTTTCAGGGGAAGTAGTACTGACCTGCATTTCTAAGATTTTCCAGAAATTTTTAATTCGTTCTACAGATTCAATTTTAACATTTGGAGACGGGCACACAATACATCTTTTATTTTTAAACAGATCAGCAGACGCGTAATCATACGATGCCTTTTCACTACCTGCCATAGGATGCGAACCTACAAAATTCAAATTATACTTATCAAACAAAAGTGCAACGCTCTGTTTTGTACTTAATACATCTGTAATAAGTACATTTTCAGGAAAAAACCCGATAAATTTTTCAAGCAATTTATTTATAGCAGAAATAGGAACTCCAAATATTATTAAATCCACATTAAAAAATTCCTGCTGTGGTTCAATAAAAAAATCATCGATTACACCTTCATTTTTTGCTCTTTGCAACCGTTCCTTATTTCGTCCGTGTCCGTAAATTATTATATCCCCTGAAAGCCGTTTTAGTGCCTTTGCTATTGAACCGCCAATCAGCCCAAGCCCAATAATTAATACTGAGTTTATTTTAATTTCTTTAATATCTTTAAAAATAATATCATCTCCTTTTTTGTTCCTATTGTTACACGCACATAATTTCTTAATTCTTTATCTTTGTAGCTCCGTATAATTATGCCGTACTTGAGAAATTCTTTAAATACAGTTTCCCCTTTTTTATTACATTTGACCAATATAAAATTTGTTTGTGAAGGTATATAATCAATACCCAGTTTATCTAATTCCGAACAAAAGAACTCCCTGGTATCATTAATTTTCCGCTGTATATCATTAATATATTTAGCATCTTTAATAAGCAGAGAAGCGGTTTTTTCTGCAACTGTGTTAATATTAAAAGGCATTCTTACTTTATTTAGTATTTTAATTATTTCTTTATTAGCAATACCATATCCCAATCTCAAGCCTGCAATGCCGAATAATTTAGAAAAAGTTCTTGTTACAATTATATTTTTATTCTTATATTTTTTAATTAGTTTAATCATATCAGGGAAATCATGTTTAGTTACAAAATTAAAATAAGCCTCATCAACAATTAAAATAGTATTGTCAGATAAATTTTCAATTATTCTATTAATAGATTCGTCATTAATATAAGTACCGGTAGGATTATTCGGATTACATAAAATTACAGCATCTGGCTTTGCAGATAATGCTTTTATAAATTTATCAACATCATACTGGAAATCATTATTTTCCTGCAACGGAATCACATTAACTTTAGAATTATAAATACCTGAAAGAATTTTATAAATTGCAAAAGAAGGTGCAGGCATCACAACTTTTGAATTGAAAGAGAGGAAGGCTTTAAAAATAAAATCAAAAATCTCATCAGAACCATTACCCAGAATTATATTATCCGGTTTAACATTGCTAAATTCTGCAATAGCAAAGCGTATTTGTTTATATTCCATATCAGGATACAACCGGACATTCGGAACAAATTTACAAATTTTTTTCACAGTTGCAGCAGGCAGAGGATAAGGATTCTCATTTGAAGCAAGTTTTATAATTTTATTTAATCCGTATTTTTTTTTTACATCATTTATATCAAGCCCGGCAACATAATCTGGAATTTTATTAAATCTTTTTATATTTTTTATACTCATACTTGTTTAGCAGCAGGATATGACCCTAAAATTTTCAAATAAGTAGTTTTATCGTCAATAATTTTAAGTGCTTTTTGAACATTTTTATCAGTAAGTTTACCGATAAAATCAATGAAGAACATATATTCCCATGCTTTTTTCTTTGTTGGTCTTGATTCTATTTTAGACATATTAATCTTAAATCTTCTAAAAGGTTCAAGTAATTCAAAAAGCGCACCGGGTTTATCTTTTATACCGCAAATTAATGAAGTTTTATATTTTAACTTTTGTTTCATCTGGTTAGGTATTTTCCCTAAAATCAGAAAGCGGGTATAGTTATTAAGATTATCATTAATTTTTTCTGCTAATATATTAAGTTTATATAATTGTGCAGCAAGTTTTGAAGCAATAGCAGCAGAATGTCTTTTTTTTAATACGCGTTTGGCAGCTTCTGCAGTAGAAGATGTTTCAATAATCTTGACATTTCTAAGATTATTTTCTATAAAGGTTCTGCACTGACCTATAGCCTGAGAATGAGAATAAAGTATTTTTATATTTTTAAGACTCTTTTCTTTTGATACAATATTATGTGAAATTTCAAGATAAATTTCGTTCAAAATAAATAAATTAAAATCAGTCAATAAATCCAGAGTATATCCTACTACCCCTTCAGTAGAATTTTCAATAGGCACAACGCCGTAATCAATATGTCCGGAATCGAGTTCCACAAATATATCACGGATAGAATACAGCGGTACATAAGAAGCCTGCGCCCCAAAAGTTTTTTGAGCAGCAAGATGTGTATAGGTCGCTTCAGGTCCTAAAAATCCAATCTTAATATCATCCTGTATTTTTCTGCTCACAGAAAAAATTTCACTATATATTGCAACAAGGCTCTCATCCGGGAATTTATGCTGATTAAGTTTTAACAGATTATCAATAATTATTTTTTCTCTCTCTGCATGATATATAGAAATATTTTTACTCTGTTTTAATTTTTTTACTTTCTGAACAATTTCAACCCGTTTATGCAGCAAACTGATGATCTGTTTATCAATTTTATCTAATGAATTTCTTAATTTAGTTAAGTCGCTGTTTTCTTTTTTCATTTAACTTAAAGCTCTTTCAAAATCTTTAATAGACTCAGAAATCTTACCTGTTATATTAGCAATAGCAGATTTATCTATTGAATATTTACGGAAAATTTCCGAATTTGCTTTATAGTAAGCGCCATCAAGACCAATACCTATTTTTAATTTATATGATAAAATATCAGCGATATGAACAACTTCTACGAAAATTTTATTTTCTGTATTACACAAATCCGGAGAGTGATGATATTTAGTAACATCAAAGAATAATGGAGGCAACTTCCAATAATTTGCGATTTCTGCGCCAACATCAGAGTGAGTAAACCCTATTACATCTCTTTCAGCAATATCAAAAGATAAATCTCTCATCTTTACAAGTTGCCGTATTGTGTCAATAAACTCGCCTATGTATTTAGTAAGAAGAATTTTGCCGATATCGTGTAAAAGTCCGGCTACAAAAAATCGTTCACTATCCTGTAAATTTTTCTGTTTTGCAATTAATCTTGCACCAAGTGCAGTAGCAAGAGAATGTCTCCACAAATCACCTTTACTTAAACCATAACCGTCAATCTCTTTATTTAAAGATTTAAAAGCAGAAGCAGCTATTACAAGACTCTTCAAAGTATCAATTCCAAGTATAATAATTGCCTCAGATAAAGTGACAATCTCCCTCGAATAACCGTAATAAGCAGAATTTGACATTTTTAAGACCTTTGCGGTTAAAACAGGGTCATTAGAAATAATTTTCTCCATATCCTTGGCATTGGAATTAGGATTCTCAATTTCCTCGAGTACTTTACTTACGATATCCGGCAAGGCAGGCATATTCTCTGCTTCATCAATAATTTTTGTCCACAATTTGCTTGATTCTTCCTCACTTAATACATTACTCAAAACTTGACTCCTTTATCTCTTTTATTTTGGGTAAATCTTTAATACTTTTTATACCAAACATAAGAAGAAATTCCTTAGTAGTACCATACAGCATAGGTTTTCCAGGAACATCTTCTTTTTTTCCTACAACTTTTACTAATTTTTTATCAAGTAAATCTCTTACAATAGCATCGCTTGAAACCCCTCTAATACTTTCAATCTCTGCTTTTGTAATAGGCTGTCTATATGCAATGATAGCGAGAGTTTCAAGAGCAGCTTTTGAAAATTTCATTTTTCTTTTTTTCTTATAAAATTGTTTTAAAAAATCAGCATAAACAGGGTTTGTGGTCATTTTTACGCCATTTCCCAATTCACTTATATACAACCCTGACTCTCTTTTCTTGTAATCATCGGCTAATTCTACAACATATTTTTTCACTTCTTTTACAGGTATTTTCAGCATATCAGATAATTTTTTATATGATATAGGTTCTACTTCTATAAACAGTATAGCTTCTAATAATGCTTTATATTTCCCGGTATTAATTACTTCCTGTGCATCTTCGGTTTTTCGAATGTCTTCTTTTTCTGCTACTACATTAGTGGACTGTTCCATTAAAAGTATCCCTTTTAAAAATTTTTATATCACCAAATAATTTATGCTGTTTAATAATAATAATCTTATCACGAACAAGCTGTAAAATAGCCATAAAAGTAACTACTAACTCCCAGACTTTTATCTCCTTATCAAATAATACATTAAAATCAATTTCATTTTTTTCTTTGATTAATTCTTTAATTTCTTCGTATTTCATCTTTTCTGTAACAGTATCAGGGATATAAAATTCAGTTGAACTTTTAGAAGAATCTGCCAGAAAAGATTCAAATATATTCAGTAAATCGATTATATTAACATCAACCCAATTATCATTATCATCAAAATCAAATTTAATCTGATTTTGAAGTCTAAAGAACATATTAGTCTGGTTGTAATGTTTATTCTCCAACTCTACAGCGGCATTTTTAAATTTTTGATATTCAAGTAATTGCTGTACAAGTTCAGTACGAGGGTCTTCAAAGTATTCATCTTCAATATCGGCTTCAACAGGCAAAAGCATTTTAGATTTTATATACATTAACTTCGCTGCCATAATAATAAATTCCGCTGCAACATTTATATCAAGTTTCTTCATAAGACTGAGATATTTCAAATACTGCTCTGTAATTTCGTGGATAGGTATATCATATATATCTATCTCAGCCTTTTTTATTAAATACATCAACAGGTCTAACGGACCTTCAAATTTTTCAAGTTTAAAAATATAACTTTTTTCTTCATTTGTCAAACTATTTTTTTCTTCTGCTTCAAATTTTTCAGTCATAATATTTCATTCCAATTAAATCATATACCTTATTAATAGTATTATCGGCAATTTCATAGGCTTTTTTATTATTTTCTTTAATTAATTCAATAACCATATTCTTATTATTCAAGAAATAATTCTTTTTTTCTCTATATGGTTCAAGATGTTCATTAATAATTCTCGCCAGTCTGAGTTTACATGCCACACAACCTAAAGTACCTTTTTTACACTCTTCAGCCACTTCCTTTTGTGTATCTGAATCAGCAAAAATTTTGTACAAAGGATAAAGGAAACATCTTTCCGGGTCTCCGGGATCATTTTTATAAATTTTTTTAGTGTCAGTTATAAATTTTTTAATCTTTTTTT
>CAYQNP010000068.1:0-9129 GCA_964418785.1 uncultured Spirochaetia bacterium
AAACTAAGAAAAGAAAGAAAGAGAAGAAGAAAAAAGAGAATTTTTTAACTTTTAGGATTGATTTTTAAATTTTTTACGCCAATCTGAGCTAAAAAAGGCAAAAAGAGAAAAGGGGAAGTGTTGACTCTAATAATTTTAAAAATCTAAAAGTTTTTTGGGAATTTCTGTGCTAATTTTAAGCTTAACCTGTATTGCACCATAAAAAATAAAAAACTTGAAAAAATTTTTTAAGATATTAGTATTTAAATAATTATGTATGAAGAATTGAATAAGAATATAAGAAAGTTTACTTTTAATGTTTTTTCAAGACGGCTGTTAAGTATAAATGTTATCTTTTTTGTCCTGGTGGTTGTTTTATGGGTGATATTTCAAAATTATCTTTATAACAAATTTGTTGCTGATTATTATATAAAAAGTGTAAGAAATATTGAGAAAGAACTGGCTGCAGTTTCTGTCACTAATAAAGAATATATAAATAGAATTATTGAAAAAAATTTGTCTGACAGATGGATAAAAGGTATCTGGCTTACAGATAAAAATAACATCCTCATTGCTCATTCTTCAAGACAAATTATGAATAAATATTTAAATCTAAAGTATAAAAATAAAGATTTCAGCGGGTATAAATTATGGAAGTTTGATAATAATGGAGATGTAATTCCTGTTGTAAAAAAGAATTTAAAATGGAATAGTATAGATGTTATTTTCCCTGTTTATAATAATAGAGATATAAAATATATATGCGGAGTAAGATTTTCCAGATATATAATAGCACCTTTTCTTTTTCCGGAACTTGATGTGCCTGTATATTTTTATATAATAGAAGTGATTATAATTGGTTTTATTCTGGTTTCTCTGTTCTTTATAATAAATATTATTGTATTGAAAAAAATATCTGCTCGTGAAGAACATAAGGTTAGAGATTCAATAGCATGGCTTTATAAAATTCCTATAGACGATATAAATTATTCTATAGAATTTGATAAAAAATATAAGCATAATATTTTTGCTGAATATATAAGATTTATAAATTATATTCTGGACTACTATCATACAAGAATTAAACATTTAATAGAAAAAGATATAAAATTAAGAAAAATCACTTCTCCGTTAATAGTTAATGACATTGATGCAGAGAAAAAAATAGAAACAGTGAACATAGTTGTAAGACCGGATGAAAAAGATATAAATAAATATCTTACCGGTTTATATTATAATGAAAAAGAGTTTAAACCTGTAAAGAATTTTAGTTGGTCTGTTTATCATTATGGAAAAGACGAAGATAAAGATATAATTATTAAGTTTGTAGATATACTTGGTAATAGAAAAGGTTTTTTTCTGCTTGATATAGAAGAAATAAAAAATAGAAGATTCCTGCTGGAATTTTTGAATTATTATTTAACTAAAAAGCAGAAGAATATATCCAACACTTCCGGATATTTAACGGAACTGAATAATTTTATACACAGATTTGGTGAAACAGAATTATGGTTCCATTCAATGTATTTTTTACTTGATACAGAGACAAATTACATAGAGATTAGTGCCACTAAGTTTTCGCCGGTAATTCTTTTTAAGAGAGAAGATAATGAAGCTTATTATTATAATTTTGAAGGAATTGCTCTGGGTAAAAGAGATTCTGCTAATTTTCAGAAAGCATTAAAAAAAGAGGTCTTTAGATTGGGACAGGGTGATATTATTTTGATAATGAATAAAGAATTTGAAAAATTAAAAAATTATGATAAAGTGGAATTTGAACTGTATAAGATAATAAATATTCTCAAGGAAAATCCGGACACACCGGCAGAAGTATTGAAAGAGAAAATAGTGAATAAAATGATTGATTTTGGTGTGGACTTTTCGTTATATAAAGAACTTTTTCTGTTTATCTTAAAAAGAGATTAATTCGGATTATGAAATCTTTTATTTTAACTTCTTTTTTCCTTTTTGTTAATATCTTTAATCTTTATTCAGATTCTGTAAAATCAGGTTTTGGAGCAGGTCTGCCGAAACTTGTATTACAGGATTATTTTTCAGTTTCATACGGCATTCATATCAGAACAATATTTAACACTGATATAAGATATTTAAAACTTTTCAGTGAATACAAGTATGACTACTTAAAAAATTCAGCCTCAACATTGAATTTACACGGTATATATGGCGGAATAGAAATAAATGATTTTACGAGATTTTTTTTTAATCCCTATGTAATGATAGGAGCCGGCGGTGTTTTAGAGTTCTTAACTGTAAATAGCAATAGATATTCTAATAATGATCCTGCTTTAATGCTTGTGCTGGGACTTGAGTTCCCGGAAGAAAAGATTATGTATGTGGAAGCTGCTTATTATTTTATTTATCAGAAGTCTCAATTAAATGCACTGTATAATGGCGCAGTGTTGAATTTTGAAATAGGAATCCGTTTGGTTTCGTGGTGATTTTCTCTGAAATTTTTTTGCAAAAAAATCTTGACACTTGTATTACAAATACTAAATTCAAATTATCATTATTATGTGGAGGTATTGCTTAATGAACGCTTCTCAGAAAAAATTTATCAAATTACTCAATGTATCAATAATTGTATTGGTTGTATTAATTCTTTCGCTTGTTATTTTAACTTCCTTAAAGACAAGAGTTTTCGCAGCTGAAAAAGAAGCTGTATCACTGCTTCAGCAGTTAGATGCAAAGGTTGTTGCAAATGCTTTTATTGCAGCAGCAGTAGTAGTAGGACTCGGTTCAATTGGCGCCGGAATAGCTGTAGGGTATGTCGGTGCAGCTGCGCTTGGTGCTATAGGTGAAAAACCTGAAATATTCGGTAAAGCATTAATTTTTGTTGCTCTTGCTGAAGGTATTGCTATATACGGTGTTATCATTGCTATGATGATACTTGGAAAATTAGGCTAATATTTTTGCAGATTAGTCATGGAATACTTTGTCATTGGAGATGAAGATACTGTTTTAGGCTTTTCGCTTGCCGGAGTCAAAGGTCAGGTTGTGTTTTCAAAAGAAGATACTGAAGAAAGCCTTGAAAGTGCTATTAACAGGAAAGGTATAGGCATAATCATCATAACAGAGCAAATTGCGGATATGGTGCGTGATAAAATAGAAGAGTATACTTATAAACTTTCATTTCCTTTGATAATAGAGATTCCTGACAGAAATGGTGCCCGGGAAGGCAGGGCTTCTATTAATGAAATAATAAAATCAGCAGTAGGAATTAGTATATAATGGAAACATACGGAGAGATAAGTAATTTATTAAAAGAGATAGAATCTGATTCTGCCCACCAGGTAAAAGAGATTTTATCTGAAGCAGAGAGTTTTGCAGAAGAGAAAATAAAAAAAGCTGAGCGCGAAGCAACAATTCGGGAAAGGCGTATAATAAAAGAGGCAGAAAAAAAAGCTCAAGATATAAAGAAAAGAATTCTATCTAATGTAAATATGGAAATAAGCAGATTTAATTTAAGAAAAAAAGAAGAAATTATATCTGCTGTAATAGAGAAGGTTCAAAAAGGTATAGATGATTTTGTAAAATCAGATAAGTATAATGATTTCTTGCTTAAATTACTTGAGGAGATTTTAAAAAACAGTCCGGCTGAGAAAGTTTTGATTGTTTTTGATGAGGCTGATAGGGATAAAGTTAATGATGATTTTATAAATAAAGTAATTTCTATTGCCGGGAAGTACAAAGTAAATATTAATAAAGGGGATATAACTTTTGAGCAGGGAATAGGCCGTGGGGTTATTGTTAAATTAAAAGGTAAACATCTTATCTATAATAATACTTTAAAAGACAGATTTGAACGGTTAAAAGATGAATATAGGTTAGAAATATATGAAGAATTATTTGGAGCATAATTATGGATACAACAGATTATAAAAAAATAATAGGGAAAGTAACAAGAGTTAACGGCCCTGTAGTTACAGGAAGAAGTGAAGGATTTGCAAAAATGCTTGATCTGGCAGAAGTAGGGGAACAGCATTTAATAGGTGAAATTGTAAAGATAGAGGGAGATATAATAACAATTCAGGTATATGAAGATACTACACTTATAAAGCCGGGGGATAATATTTACGGTACAGGAATGCCGTTAAGTGTTGAACTTGGTCCGGGACTGCTTGGGAATATATACGACGGAATTCAGAGACCGCTTGAAGAGATTAGAAAATTATATAACTATTTTATCCAGAGAGGAGCACAGCCTCCTGCTCTGTCAAGAACTGCTAAATGGAAGTTTAAACCTGTTGTAAAAAAAGGGTCTCAAATAAAAGGCGGAGAGATAATCGGAGAAGTACAGGAGACTTCTTTAATAAATCATAAAATACTTTGTCCTGTAGATATATCCGGAGAAATAGTTGAAATAAAAGAAGGTGAATTTACAGTTGATGAGATTGTATGTAAGGTAAAGAGTACAGACGGTGATATTAAGGATGTAAAATTGTATCAGCGTTGGCCTATTAGAAAGCCGAGAATAATCAAAAGCAGGCTTGAACCGGATAAACCGCTTTTAACAGGGCAGAGAGTAATTGATACATTATTTCCTGTTGCAAAAGGCGGGAGCTGTACAGTGCCCGGCGGTTTCGGAACTGGAAAAACAATGGTGCAGCATCAGCTGGCAAAATGGAGTGATGCTGATATAGTTGTGTATGTTGGCTGCGGTGAACGCGGAAATGAAATGACTGATGTTCTTTTGAGTTTTCCTGAGTTGAAGGACCCTAAAACAGGAAAGTCTTTAATGGAAAGAACTATTTTAATAGCAAATACTTCAAATATGCCTGTAGCAGCCCGGGAAGCAAGTATATATACAGGTATAACAATAGCTGAGTATTATAGAGATATGGGTTATGATGTTGCTATTATGGCAGACTCTACTTCTCGTTGGGCAGAAGCACTAAGAGAGCTGTCCGGAAGAATGGAAGAGATGCCTGCAGAAGAAGGCTTCCCCGCATATCTGCCTACAAGACTTGCAGAGTTCTATGAGCGCGCCGCAAATGTTGAAACTTTGTCTGATAAAGAAGGTTCTGTTACTATTATCGGTGCTGTGTCCCCTCCCGGCGGGGATTTCTCTGAACCTGTTACTCAGCATACCAAGAGATTTGTAAGAGCTTTTTGGGCTCTGGATAGACATCTTGCAAATGAACGCCACTATCCAGCTATAAGCTGGCTGGATTCTTACAGTGAATATTTTGAAACCTTAAAATCATGGTGGACAGAAAAAATAGATGAAAAATGGGCAGAATATCGTTCCACTATTATGGATCTGCTTAATAAAGAAGTGAAACTTCAGCAGGTTATGAAACTCGTGGGACCTGATGCTTTGCCCGATTCTCAAAAATTTATTGTTGAAGTATGTACTATGTTTAAAAATGTTTTTCTGCAGCAGAATGCTTTTGATAAAATAGATATGTATACAACACCTGAAAGACAATTTAAAATGTTAAAAATAATAGTATTATTTTATCAAAAGGGTGCTGAAATGCTTAAGAAGAATTATACTTTGAGAGATATTAAAGGGCTGGAAGTGTATAATGAAATTTATAAAATGAAGTATAATTATTCAAATGAAGAGATTGATAAGTATGATGCCATTATAAAGAAAATTGACAGGCTCGGTTCCGGAGGATTTAGTTTATGAGCAAAGTAGATGATATAAGAGAATATCTTGGGATAAGTGAAATAGTCGGTCCTTTAGTTATGCTTGAAAAAACTCATCCAATAGGTTTTAATGAATTCGTAAGGCTTACCGGTGTAGACGGAGAAGAGAGATCCGGTCTTGTACTTGATACTTCTGATGATGCTGTAATTGTTCAGGTGTTTGAAGGAACAACAGGACTTGACCTTAATTCTACAAAAGTAAAGTTTTTAAATCAGCCGTTAATGCTTCCTGTTACAAAAGATATGATTGGCAGGGTTTTTAACGGTATTGGTAAACCTATAGATGGCGGTCCTTATCCTATTGCTAAAGAGTATAGAAATGTTAACGGACTTCCTATAAACCCCACTGCAAGAACATATCCCAGAAAATTTATCCAGACAGGAATATCTTCTATTGACGGAATGAATACATTAATTCGTGGCCAAAAACTTCCTATATTTTCAGGTAACGGTTTGCCACATAACAGATTGGCTGCTCAAATTACCAGACAGGCTAAAATTATTGGTGAAGATGTTGATTTCGCTATTGTATTCGCTGCTATGGGTGTAAAGAACGATGACGCAAATTTCTTTATTAAAAATTTTGAAGAAAGCGGTGTACTTGAAAAAGTTACTATGTTCCTGTCTCTTGCAAATGATCCGTCTATAGAACGACTTATTACTCCAAGAAGTGCTTTGACTTTTGCTGAATATCTTGCTTTTGATTTAAATATGCATGTACTTGTTATTTTGACGGATATGTCTAATTATTGTGAAGCATTAAGAGAGATATCTACTATAAGAGGGGAAATACCGGGTAGAAAGGGATACCCCGGATATTTATATAGTGATCTTGCAACAATATATGAGCGTGCAGGAATGGTTGAGGGTATAGACGGTTCTATTACTCAAATGCCTATTTTAACAATGCCTAATGACGATATATCTCATCCTATCCCTGATTTAACAGGATATATCACAGAGGGTCAGATTGTTCTGGAAAGAGAATTATTTAACAGAGGAATATATCCGCCTGTTGCGGGTTTGCCTTCTTTATCAAGACTTATGAAAGACGGAATAGGGGAAGGATTTACACGCGCAGACCATCCTCATCTTGCAAGTCAGTTGTTCGCTGCTTATTCGCGTGTGAAAGATGTTCGTGCTCTTGCTTCTGTAATCGGCGAAGAAGAATTAACTCCTATTGATAAAAAATATATTGAATTCGGAGAAAATTTTGAAAAAAGATTTTTATCACAAAGAGAAGATGAAGATAGAAGTATAGAAGAAACTTTAGATATAGGCTGGGAAGTTTTAGGTTATTTGCCGCGAGAAGAGTTGCATAGAGTTACTGAAGAAGAGATTAGACAATATTACAGCGGTTAATTTTGAATTAGGAGTGCTGTTTTTTTATGGCAAGATATGAAGTTGCACCAACTAAAACAAATTTATTGAAAATTAAACAGGAACTAAAATTTTCTGAAGAAGGATATGAACTGCTTGACCAGAAACGAAGTATCTTAATGGTGGAATTAATGGGCTTAATAGATGCAACAAAGTCTTTGCAGAGAGATGTTGAGGAATCTTTAAACCGAGCCTTTAAAACGCTTTCTGAGACTATAAAAAAAGTCGGCAGAAAAGAGCTGAGTTTTATATCTAATACAGTTGACATAAAATCAAGAATTACCCTTTCTCAGCGAAAAGTTATGGGTGTTCCTTTGCCTGTTGTTAATATATCTTATGAAGAAAATGCACCTTATTATAATTTGATGAATACTTCATTCTGGATAGATGAGACTATAATTGAATTTAAAGAAGTCTTAAAGTTAATAGGAAAACTTGCAGAAACAAGAGTCTCGTTAATGCGCCTTGCAATGGAAGTTAAAAAAACTATTAGAAAAGTTAATGCTCTTGAAAAAATCGCTATTCCTGATTATAAAGAAACAATTAAGTTTATAGAAGAAAGATTAGAAGAAGCTGAGCGTGAAGCTTTCTTCCTTATGAAAGTTATAAAAAAACGGCTCGAAAAGAAAAAAAAGTCAGGGAGTAAAAGATATGAATAAGATAAACAAAATAATGGTGGTTATAAACGGCTCTGAAGAATCTTATTATGCCGGTATGTATGCAATATATCTTAATTCCTTTTTTCAGGCAGAACTTATTGGAATTTATGTGATAAATGAAAAAGCATTAAATGATTTGCTGAAAGCAAATATATTTTTCGAGGATGAGAAAGTGGATTATGAAAAAGAGATGGAGGATGATGCGCGAAGATATCTGTCTCAATTTAAAGATATGGCTGATAAGAAGAATATAGTTGTTAGGGAAACGCTTGTCAAAAAAGGAGTTGTGCACCAGGAGATTTTAAAAACAGCAGAAGAAAAGGAAGTTGATTTGATTATTATAGGTGAATTGCGCAGAATAGTCAGTTTAAGAGATATTGCTTATGATGAGATGGAACAGGTTATGCGCGAAGCAAAGATGCCGGTTGTTATTGTAAAAAAAGATGAAAAAATAGAAATGTTATATAGAAATTTATAGTCTTGAAAGTTAAGGAGGATGTGAATGGGTTTATTAGAGTTAGTAGATGAACGGGCAATTACTACAAACTTAGAGAGTCTTGATAAAAATGGTGTGCTTGAAGAACTGGTGGACTTGCTCGTAAAAAGCGGAAAAGTAAAGGATAGAGACAGAGCTTTGGCAGATGTCTTAGAGCGAGAAGCAAAAGTCTCAACAGGATTAGAAAAAGGAGTAGCTATGCCGCATGCTAAGACAGGCACTGTCGATAAGTTGTGTATGGCTATTGGCATTTCTAAAGATGGAGTTGATTTTGATTCTATTGATGGTGAATATTCGTATATATTTTTTATGCTGCTTGCACCTCCGGGTTCAGCAGGACCACATGTAGAAGCGCTTTCGTTAGTTTCCAGATTTGTTACACCTCCGGGTGTTAGAGAAAAATTAAAAAAAGCTGAAACCCCGGATGATATTATTAATATTATCAGTGATTATGAAAATAATATATAATTATGAATAATAAAATTTTTTATTTCTTAATTCCTTTCGGTATTGTTCTTGTTTTTGCCGATACTATTTTGTTTTATCAGATTATAGGAATTACTTCTGTCTATATATCTGTACTGTTTATTGCTGTTGTACTTATAGGATATATAATATACGGGACTAAGAATACAAATAAAACACGATACCCTGTTAAATTTAAAGAATATAAGCCTATATCTATTAAACCTGTTGATGAGTCTAAAATAAAACTGTTTAAAAAAATTTTAACAATTGAAATAATTTTAATAGTTATTCTCCTTGCAAGGATTTTTTTTAGTTTATAACATTGCCAAAATAAAAAATTATAGTTTTTCTGTTTTATAAGAAGGAGTAGGCTGTTGTTGGGTGAATTTAAAATTACACCTGTTATAAAAATAACTTTATTTTATATTTCAGGGTTATTGTTATCATTTTTTATACCGGCAGTTTTTATAA
>CAYQNP010000069.1:0-22008 GCA_964418785.1 uncultured Spirochaetia bacterium
CTACTTTCCTTGTTCAGGGATGGATAAACAGTAAAGATATTGAAAAATTAAAAAGATTTCTTGAAAAATATAAAGAAATAGATATAATAACGAGCGTTCCGGAAGCAGATGAAGAAGTGCCTGTTATTCTGGAAAATAATAAACTTGTAAGCCCTTTTGAAATGGTAACAAAATTATACGGTTCTCCGAAGAAAAAAGAGATAGATCCTACACCTTTATTCGCTCCGTTTTTTGCTTTATACTTTGCTATATGTCTTACAGATGCAGGATACGGTTTAATCCTGATGGGAATGGTGGGCTTGATTTTAAGAAATAAATATCTGTCAAGCGGTACAAGAAAATTAATGAAGGTGCTGCTTATATCCGGTTTCCTTACTGTCCTCGTAGGTATTCTTGCCGGCGGACTCTTCGGT
Source organism: uncultured Spirochaetia bacterium (assembly GCA_964418785.1). Lineage (GTDB taxonomy): Bacteria > Spirochaetota > JAHITG01 > JAHITG01 > CAYQNP01 > CAYQNP01. The sequence goes on from CAYQNP010000069.1 coordinate 414, forward strand.
ATTCAGTTCGAAAATTTGCCGCAATCATTATCATGGCTTAAAGAATTGAAAAATAAAGTTGCTTATCTCGATCCTTTGAAAAATCCATTAAGATTGTTCGTTCTTGTAATAGGACTCGGTGTTTTTCAGGTGCTGTTTGGATATGTTGTGAAATTTATTCTATTATTAAAAGATAAAGATTACAGAGGCGCAATTGTTGATGCTCTGTCATGGATTATTATTGTTGTAAGTCTTCTGGTGGGCGGTATTATGGGAAATTCTTATATAATGGCTCTCTCTATTATCGGAGTTTTAATCGTACTGTTGTATACTTCTACAAGTAAAAATATAATTCTGCGGTTGGCAAAGGGCGCTTACGGTCTTTATGATATAACAGGTATTTTCGGTGATATCGTTTCATATTCACGATTATTTGCTCTTGCTTTGTCTACCGGCGTTATTGCAATGGTTATAAATGTAATTATTTTAATTGTATTTGATATGATTGTTAAAATCCCTATTGTAGGCTATATTGTTGGTGTCCTGATTTTGGTTCTGGGACTTGTTGGCGGTCATATTTTTAATATGTTGATAAATGCCCTTGGTGCTTTTATTCATACAACACGCTTACAGTTCGTTGAATTTTTTACAAAATTTTATGAAGGCGGCGGCAGAGAATTCGCTCCGTTTAAAGAAGAAATGAGTTATGTTTATATAAAAGAAAAATAAAAAAGGAGGATAAATTATGTCATTAGGAATATTTTTTGCCGGTTTAGGCATATTTGCAGCTGTTGTATTTGCAGGAGGAGGTTCTGCTATTGGAATTGGTATAGCCGGTCAGGTCGCTTCAGGTGCTTTGACTGAAGATCCGAAAAATTTCGGAAAATATTTAATGCTCGTTGCTTTGCCGGGTACTCAGGGTATCTACGGATTTGTTATTGGTTTCTTAATATTGTTAAAATTGGGTATCCTTGGAGGTAATATCCCAAATCTGTCCGTCGGTCAGGGATTACTCGTTTTTGCAGCAGGTTTGCCCATAGGTTTTTCCGGCCTTTTCTCCGGAATACATCAGGGTAAAGTATGTGCTTCCGGTATTGAACTCGCTGCTAAACAGCCTAATGAAGTTGGTAAAGCTCTCGTTTTATCAGTCTTTGTTGAACTTTATGCTGTTCTCGGGCTTTTGATCTCTTTCTTTCTTGTATGGTTCGGTATAAATATTTAATCGGAAGAAAGGTTTAAAACTATGGCAACAAATGATATCGTAAAAAAAATCGTAGATGATGCTGTTCAAACTGCAGGCGAGATTTTCGGGAAATATGAAAATGAAGCTAATGAAATCTTGAAACAAAAAGAATCTGAACTTGAACAATTTAAAAATAATGAACTCGAACGAATTGCTAAAGAATCTGAAAATTATAAAAGACGACTTATCCAGATAGCAAATCTTGATATTAGAAAAAAATTCTTAAGCATTAAACAGGAAATTGTTGATGACCTGTTTAAACAAATTGAAGAACGAATTTTGAATTTGCCTGATGAAAAATATCTTAAGTATATTGAAACTAAAATCATTGAATATATTCAAACCGGCAATGAAGAGGTAGTTGTTGGTACACGGGATAAGGAGAGAATAAATCAGGCGTTTCTTGATAATATTAATAAGAAACTTAAAGAAAAACTGCAGGAAGAAGGGCATCTTAAAATCTCAAGTGAGCCTGCTGACTTTGTCGCAGGTTTTGTCCTCGTAAATGATAAAATTAGAGTGAATAACTCTATTGAATATGTTTTGAAAGAATTAAGAGAAGAGATGGAATCTTCCATTGTAAATGATTTGTTTAAGGAGTAGTCAGGTTGAGTTTATATCGTATAGAATTTACAAATGATTCGGAATTTGCATATGCGTCCGGCAGAGTGAAAACACTGGAAACTTATATGATCCCTAAAAATGAGTTTGACAGAATGGCTGATTCTACCGTCGCACAAATCGAAAAAACTTTGTCTGAATACGGTTATGCTGAAAATGACCCTGACTTTATTAAAAATAATAGAGAAGCGGCTTACTCCACTGTTGCCGGCCTTGTTAAAAGTGTAAACAAGTATAAAGATTTTTATAAAATATATTTCCTTAAAAATGATATAGAAAATATGAAAGTCGTTTTGAAAACAAAATTACTTGAAGAAAAAGGTTTTACGCCTGATTATATGCCGGCTCTTGTGTCCGGTATCCTGAATGATAAAAAAATTAATGACATAATTGAAGAAAAATCTTATAGATATATAAGCAGAGATACAGGTGATTTGAAACTATTAACTAATTATTTTGAACTTATTAATGAAAAAAAATCACCTGTCTGGATAGATTTTTATCTCGATAGTATTTACCTTGATCTGCTGATTAAGTATGTTAATAAAATGAATCTTAAGTTCTTGCAATATTACTTCAGTCATTATATAGATTTTATGAATATAGAGAACTTGTTGCGATTTAAAATTCTGGATAAAAATATTAATATGTATAAAGAAATATTTGTTTCCGGCGGAAGTTTAAAATGGCTTGATCTGAAAGATTTATTTGATGAAAAAATCGAAAAAATTGCTGATAGATTATATCATAAAGAGTATTATGAATATATCAGCCGCGGTCTTGAGGATTTTAGTAATACTAATAATTTTAATAAATTTGAATTGGAAAAAGATAATTACCTCATCTCTGTAATGAAAAAAGCTAAATTGCGCGCTTTTGGTATTGAGCCTGTTATAGGTTATCTTGAAGGAAAAGAGATTGAGTATAAGAATATAAGAATTTTACTTGAAGGTAAAAACGCTAAAATAAGTGATTCTAAAATTAAGGAGATGTTGAGAGATACATATGTATGATATCGCAGTTGCAGGAAATTTAAAAGAAATATTGCCGTTTAAGGCTATTGGAATGAAAATTTACCCTATAGATGAACTTGAAAAAAACGGTAAAACCAGAAAAGAAATTATAAATGAAGTCTTTGCAGGCGAACATAAAATTATAATGGTAAGTGAAATATATTTTGAAAATTTTGAAGAAATCTATAATATAAAACGCTCTATGCGAAATAGTAAACTCGGTATTTTACTCCCTATACATAATGGCATAGATATAATGAATATAGGGAGGAACAGATTGCAGCGTCTTGTGGAAAATGCAATCGGAGTTGATATTTTTAGAGATAAAGATAAGTAAATAAAGGAGAGTAAAGCAGGAGGATATTAATAAATGGATAAAGGAAGGATAATAAAGGTAGCCGGTCCTCTGGTTATTGCAGAGGGTATGACAGATGCAAAAATGTTTGATGTTGTTGAAGTTGGGGAACAGAAATTAATAGGTGAAATAGTAGAATTGCGGGATGACAAAGCATCTATCCAGGTGTACGAAGAGACAGGCGGACTTGGAGTAGGTGATCCGGTTTATTCTACAGGCGAACCTCTGTCTGTTGACCTCGCTCCGGGTTTAATTGAATCTATTTTTGACGGTGTTCAGAGACCATTGGAAAAAATTCAGGAAGTTGCAGGTGATTACCTTACTAAAGGTGTAAAAGTCGCTGCGCTTGATACTAAAAAATTATGGGAGTTTAAACCTGTAAAAAAAGTAGGTGATGAGGTCGTAGCCGGAGATATTATTGGTGAAGTTGATGAAACCGTTCTTGTTAAACATAAAATAATGGTGCCTTATGGTATTGAAGGAAAAATTAAAGATATTAAAAGCGGTGAGTTTACTATATTGGATATAATTTGTGTTATAGAAGGAAAAGACGGTCAGGAACATCCTGTACGAATGCTTCAAAGATGGCCTGTTCGAAAAGGCAGACCGTATAAAGATAAAATTCCTCCAACCATTCCTCTTATAACAGGACAGAGAGTGGTTGATGCTTTCTTTCCTGTTGCTAAAGGTGGTTCTGCCTGCGTTCCCGGCCCATTCGGAAGCGGAAAAACTATTATACAGCATCAGCTCGCTAAATGGGCAGATGCAGAAATTGTTGTCTATATCGGTTGCGGAGAACGAGGTAATGAGATGACTGATGTATTAATGGAATTCCCGGAATTGAAAGACCCTCGTTCAGGTGAACCGTTAATGAAACGAACTATCTTAATCGCTAATACTTCAAATATGCCGGTTGCTGCTCGTGAGGCTTCTGTATATACAGGCGTTACTATTGCTGAATATTTTAGAGATATGGGATACAGCGTTGCTGTTATGGCAGACTCTACTTCAAGATGGGCTGAAGCTATGCGTGAAATGTCAGGCCGACTCGAAGAAATGCCCGGCGACGAAGGCTATCCTGCTTACCTCGGAAGACGAATCGCTGAGTTCTATGAAAGAACCGGTAGAGTGAAATGCCTCGGTAGCGACGAAAGAGAAGGTGCTTTAACCATTATAGGCGCTGTATCTCCTCCTGGCGGCGACCTCTCTGACCCCGTTGTTCAGGCTACCTTGAGAGTCGTTCAGGTGTTCTGGAGCCTTGACGCAAACCTCGCTTATAGAAGACATTTCCCGGCTATAAATTGGCTTACAAGTTATCACCTTTACGGAGATACCTTTAATGAGTATTATAAATCTAATGTCGGCGAAGATTGGACGGATAAAGTCCAGTTCGCTATGAAAATTTTACAGCAGGAAGCTGAACTGGAAGAGATTGTCCGCCTCGTGGGACTTGATGCTCTGTCCCCGGATAATAGATTGATTATGGAAACTGCTCGCTCTATTCGTGAGGATTTTCTGCATCAGAATGCTTTCCACCCCGTTGATACTTTTACTTCTTTTAAAAAACAGTATCTTATGCTTGATAATATATTGTATTTCCATAATATGGCTGAAGAAATGATAAAAAAAGAGGTTTCTATTATATCTATTACTAAAATGAGTATTAGAGAAAAAATTGCACAGATGAAATTTGTGCCGGAACAGGAATTAAATAAACTGGAAGATTTAAAACAGGAAATTCAGAAAAGTTTTGAAGAAATAGAAAAGGAGAGTATCAATGCTTAAGGAATATTATACAGTTAAAGAAATTGTAGGACCTTTAATGGTCGTTGAAGGTGTTGAAGGCGTTAAATACGAAGAGCTTGTAGAAATCGAGCTTGCTTCCGGAGAAATAAGAAACGGGAAAGTCCTGGAAGTTCACGGTGATAAGGCTCTGGTTCAGCTCTTTCAGGAGGCTTCAGGCCTTAATGTTAAATCTGCAAAAATACGATTCCTGGGTCGCGGTGTCGAAATCGCGCTCTCCCCTGATATACTCGGTAGAGTCTTTGACGGCCAGGGTCGCCCTATTGATAATGGCCCCGAAATTCTACCGGAAGTTAAAAGAGATATAAACGGCTTCCCTATTAACCCTTATGCACGCGATTATCCCGAAGAATTTATTCAAACCGGTTTCTCTACTATTGATGGTCTTAATACTCTTGTTAGAGGTCAAAAATTGCCGATTTTTTCGGGCTCCGGCCTATCTCATAATAAAATGGCTGCTCAAATAGCAAGACAGGCAAAAGTCCGCGGCAGTAACGAAAAGTTCGCTGTTGTCTTCGCTGCTATGGGTATTACTTTCGGTGAGGCTAACTATTTTATTGAAGATTTTAGAAAAACAGGCGCACTTGAACGAACTGTGCTTTTTATTAATCTCGCTGATGACCCGGCTATCGAGAGAATCTCTACCCCGCGTATGGCTTTGACTGTTGCCGAATACCTCGCTTTTGACCTCGATATGCATGTGCTCGTTATACTTACTGATATGACTAATTACTGCGAAGCTTTGAGAGAAGTCTCCGCTGCAAGAAAAGAAATCCCGGGCAGAAGAGGTTATCCGGGTTACCTCTATACTGATTTGTCTACTATCTATGAAAGAGCCGGTAGAATAAAAGGTAAAAAAGGCTCTATTACTCAAATCCCTATCCTGACAATGCCCGAAGATGATAAAACTCACCCTATTCCGGATTTGACAGGCTATATCACTGAAGGACAGATCGTTTTAAGCCGTTCTTTGCATAGAAGCGGTATATACCCGCCTGTTGATGTCCTGCAATCTTTATCCCGTCTTAAAGATAAAGGAATCGGCGAAGGAAAAACTCGTGAAGACCATTCCGATATTTTTAACCAGTTATTCGCTGCTTATGCCCGTGGTATTGAAGCTCGTGAATTGGAAGTTATCCTCGGTGAAGCTGCTTTGAGTGAAATTGATAAACTTTATTATAAGTTCGCAGAAGAATTTGAATCTCAGTATATTCAGCAGGGAGAAAATGAAGATCGAGATATTGAGTTTACCCTTGACCTCGGCTGGAAACTTTTATCAAAACTCCCAAGAGCTGAATTGAAAAGAATCCGTCCTGAGTTTCTTGATAAATATTTACCGAAATTCCTTGAGAATAACAGGAATAATAATAAATAATAAGGCTGTGTCGCCTCTATTTACATTGAGTTTTTAAACTCAGGATTATATCTTTAATAATTCCTGTGAGCAAGATACTATAACCTTACTGTTTTTTTAATTTTAAATAAGAATATTTTTGAGCAGGTATAAGTAAGTAATGAAAAATTTTGTAAATTTTTCATTTTTATACTTGACAGTGAAGAGAATGTGATTATATAGATACCACGATTTTAGAGATTACTATTGGTAAGGAGGTTAGTAAAGATGGCTAAAATGATAATTTACAGCGAAGATGCCAGAAAGAAAGTATTAGCTGGTGTTGATAAGTTAGCCAATGCTGTAAAAGTAACATTAGGTCCTCGTGGAAGAAATGTTATTTTAGACAAAAAATTTGGCGCACCAAATATAACCAATGACGGTGTAACCATTGCAAAAGAGATTGATCTGGAAGATCCTTTTGAAAATATGGGAGCACAGATGGTTAAGGAAGTTGCTTCCAAAACAAATGATGTTGCAGGAGACGGTACAACTACAGCTACTGTATTAGCTCAGGCAATATTAAAAGAAGGTATGAAAAATGTTGTTGCCGGTGCTAATCCAATGGATTTAAAAAGAGGTATTGAAAAAGCTGTTGAAGCTGTAATTGAAGATATTAAAAAATTATCCAGAGAAGTAAAAACTAAAAATGAGATTGCACAGGTAGGTACTATTTCCGGTAATAACGATACAACTATTGGTGAATTAATTGCAGAAGCAATGGACAAAGTGGGTAAAGACGGTGTTATTACTGTAGAAGAAGGTAAAGAAACAAAAACAAAATTAGATGTAGTAGAAGGTATGCAGTTTGACAGAGGATATATTTCTCCTTATATGATTACAAATTCAGATAATATGACTGCAGAATTAGAAGATCCTTATATACTTATTACTGATAAAAAAATCAGTGCAATGAAAGATTTCCTTCCTATTCTTGAAAAAATAGCACAGACAGGGAAACCATTAGTTATCATTGCAGAAGATGTTGAAGGCGAAGCATTAGCTACACTCGTGTTGAATAAATTACGGGGAACATTTAATTCTGTTGCTGTAAAAGCCCCGGGATTCGGTGATAGAAGAAAAGCTATGTTGGAAGATATTGCTATTCTTACAAAAGGTCAGGTAATATCTGAAGAAATAGGTCTTAAATTAGAAAATGTAACATTGGAGCAGTTAGGCCGTGCAAAAAAAGTTAAAATAGATAAAGAGAATACAACAATAGTAGAAGGTGCCGGCGATAAAAAAGATATTGAAGCAAGAATTGCACAGATAAGAAAACAGATTGAAGAAACTGATTCTGAATATGATAAAGAAAAATTACAGGAAAGACTTGCAAAACTTGCAGGCGGTGTTGCTGTTATAAAAATCGGTGCTGCTACAGAAGTAGAAATGAAAGAGAAAAAAGCAAGAGTCGAAGATGCTTTACACGCAACAAGAGCTGCTGTTGAAGAAGGAATTGTTCCAGGCGGCGGTGTAACTCTGTTGAGAGCAGCTGCAGCTATTGATAAACTCGATCTTAAAGGTGATCAGGCAACAGGTGCTAAAATTATACAGAAAGCACTTGAAGAACCTGCAAGACTTATTGCAGAAAATGCAGGGTTTGAAGGTTCTATTATCATAGATCAGTTGAAAAAAGAGAAAAATCCAAAAGGTTTTAATGCTGCTACAGGCGAATATGTTGATATGTTTAATGCCGGTATAATTGATCCGACAAAGGTTACAAGAACAACAATACAAAATGCTGCTTCAATATCAGCATTGTTATTAACAACAGAGGCATTGGTAACAGATCAGCCTGAAGAAGAGAAAAAAGACATGATGGGTGGTGCACCTGGCGGTATGCCTGGTGGAATGGGAATGCCTTATTAATAAGACAACCCACCTCTATGTCCCTTAACATAGATCCCTCGGGTGGTATGAGGTCTCCCCCCCTCTGCCACCCATTTTTTATTTTAAGGAAGGTTGTTTTTTTTTTGAGAAAAAAATATTGACATCAGAATTAAAATTTATATATACTAACTAAGTTTTAACCCCTATAGCCGGGGTGGTGGAATTGGTAGACACGCTAGGTTGAGGGCCTAGTGGGAGCAATCCTGTACGGGTTCGAGTCCCGTCCCCGGCAAATTACCCTTTTCTATAATTGGTGCGGAGGATAGGATATATGAGTAAGTTGACAAAATCAAAAGAATGGAAATCTTTGCAGAAACATTATAAAAAAATGAAAAAAACTCATCTGAGAGAACTTTTTAAGGATAAAAAAAGATTTGAAAAATTTTCTATAAAAAATGAAAAACTTAGTCTGTTCCTGGATTATTCTAAAAATATTATTACAGAAGAAACTATGAATCTTTTATTTAAACTTGCTGAAAAAAGCGGTGTGGAAGAGTATAGAAACAGAATGTTTTCAGGTGAAAAGATTAACTGGACTGAAAACAGAGCTGTGCTTCATACTGCTTTGAGAAATCATGTCGCTGATGAAATTCTTGTTGACGGAAAAAATGTATTGCCGGATATACGAAGAGTACTTGATAAAATGAAAAAATTTACTGAAGATGTCCGCTCAGGTGTATGGCAGGGTGCTACAGGTAAAAAAATTGAGTCTGTTGTAAATATTGGTATTGGCGGCAGTGACCTTGGCCCTAAAATGGTATGTTCTGCTTTAAAACATTATGGTGACGGACCTGAAGTATTCTTTGTCTCAAATATTGACGGCACTGATATTGCCGAAACTTTAAAAAAAGTAAACCCTGAAACTACTCTGTTCTTAATTGCCTCTAAAACTTTTACAACTCTTGAAACAATGACAAATGCTGAAACCGCAAAAAAATGGATTATTAATGCCCTCGGCGATGACGCTATTCCTAAACATTTTGTCGCTATGTCTACTAATGCTGAGAAAGTTAAAGAATTCGGTATTGATGTTAATAATATGTTTGAATTCTGGGATTTTGTCGGCGGCAGATATTCGCTATGGTCTGCTATTGGCCTTTCTATTGCTTTATATATAGGATTTGATAAATTTGTTGAACTCCATTCAGGTGCTTATGAAATGGATCAGCATTTCCTTAATACCCCCCTTGAAAAAAATATACCTGTTATTCTGGCTTTACTCGGAATATGGTATAATAATTTTTTTAATGCTGAAACTTATGCTTTGCTCCCGTATGATCAGTACATTAAGTATTTACCGGCATATTTTCAACAGGGAGATATGGAGAGTAACGGCAAAACAGTTGATATTGACGGCAATAGAGTTGATTATCAAACAGGTCCTATTATATGGGGAGAACCGGGTACAAATGGCCAGCATGCGTTTTATCAATTAATTCATCAGGGAACAAAACTTATACCGGCTGATTTTATAGGGTTCAAAGAATCACTTAACCCTATTGGTGATCATCACAATAAATTAATGGCTAATTTTCTTGCTCAGCCAGAAGCTCTGGCTTTTGGTAAAACCAGAGAAGAAGTGATCAAAGAACTTACTGATGCAGGATTAAGTAAGGATGAAATAGAAAAACTGGCTCCTCATAAAGTATTTGAAGGCAATAAACCTACTAATACCATTTTATTTGATAAATTAACACCTAAAACACTTGGAACACTTATTGCTATGTATGAACATAAAATCTTTGTCCAGGGTGTGATATGGCGAATAAACAGTTTTGACCAGTGGGGTGTAGAATTAGGTAAAGTACTCGCTAAAGTTATTCTGCCTGAACTTGAAACAGGTAATATTGGTGAACATGATTCTTCTACAAGCGGGTTAATACGGGAATTTTTAAACAGATAATTGATCATTTCTGGGGACGGTGCAACACTTTATATACTTTCTGGAACGAATAATTATCTGATTTGGTGTTATTCCAAATCGAGTAAGCGAGTATATAATAAATACTTTAAATAATGTAGTGGCAAATAATCATTTGCCCCGATAAAAAGTTAATAAAGTATTGCACCGTCCCTGATTTGCGAATATTTGAATATTTGAAAAAATTTTATATTGACAAATTAATTTTTTGCATTATATAATATAGAAACAATATTTTTAATGGAGGAACAGATGAGTTTATTAAATGATGATGTGAAAAAACAGGTTAAAGATGAGTTGGGAGAGCTTGCAAATGAAGTTAAATTAATAGCTTTCACACAGAAGGAGAATTGTCAATTCTGTAATGACACTGCAGAACTGCTGAAAGAAGTAGGGGAATTAAATGATAAGATTGCAGTAGAAGTTTATGACATAGATGATAACTCCGACAAAGCAGCAGAGTATAATGTTAATAAGGCTCCTACAATTGTACCTATAAGTAAAAAGGATTATAATATAAGGTTTTACGGAATACCAGGCGGTTATGAATTTGTGTCTTTAATAGAGACAATTAAAATGCTTGGTGCTGATGAGAGCGGGTTATCTGATGATATAAAGAAAGAAATACAGGCTATTGATAAAGAAGTCAATTTGAATGTATTTATTACATTAAGTTGCCCTTACTGCCCGCGTTCTGTTATAACTGCTCATAAATTTGCTTTTGAAAATGATAAAATAAGCTCGGCAATGGTTGAGGCACAGGAGTTCCCGGAATGGTCTCAGCAGTTTGAAGTTATGGCTGTTCCAAAGACAGTTATAAACGATTCACATTCTTTTGAAGGTGCTATGCCTGAAGATATGGTATTGCAGGAAGTAAAAAAAGCTCTTGCTTAATATTAATTTAAAACCGGGGGTAGAATTCTGCCCCCGTATAAAAAGGTATCTGTATGTTTGAAATTTTAAGAAAAGAAGAGCTTGGCCCTAAAATGATATTAATGGATATCCGGGCGAAAATAATAGCTAAAAAGGCAGAGCCCGGACAATTTATAATTTTGAGACTGGATGATAAGGGTGAAAGAATTCCGCTTACTATAGCAGATTATAATAGACAGGAAGGTTTTATAACAATAGTTTTTCAGCAAATAGGGAAAACAACTAATAAATTAAGTACTTTAAAAGAAGGTGATCGAATACAGGATATATTGGGGCCATTAGGTACTCCGTCGGAATTGAAAAACTTAAAAAAAGTAGTGTGTGTTGGCGGCGGAATAGGTGTTGCCCCTGTTTATCCTATGGCAAGAAGACTGAAAAAACTCGGCAGTTATGTAACTTCAATAATCGGTTATAGAGCAGAGAATTATGTTTTCTGGGAAGATAAACTAAAAAGCGTATCAGATGAACTTTTGATTGCTACAAATGACGGCAGTTACGGAGAAAAAGGATTTGTAACTGATATATTAAAAAGATTACTTGAAAATAAAGAAGAGATAGATGAAGTAATTGCAATTGGCCCGGCTGTAATGATGAAAGCAGTTGCGGATTTAACAAGAGAGTATAATGTTAAAACAGTTGTCAGTTTAAATTCATTAATGTTATGCGGAATGGGGATGTGCGGAGTATGTCGTGTGACAGTTGGCGGTGAGACAAAATTTACATGTTCTGACGGACCTGATTTTGACGGACATTTGGTTGATTTTGACGGATTACTGAAAAGACTTAATACATATAAGGATGAAGAGAAAATTTCGTATGAGAAATGGCTTGAAGAGGTGAAATATTATGGGCATAATTAAAGAGCAGGTTCCGACTAATGAACAACCTGCTTCTGAAAGGAAAAGTAATTTTCAGGAAGTTGATCTCGGATATACAGAAGAGCAGGCTATACTCGAAGCGCAAAGATGTTTACAATGTCCTACTCATCCCTGTATATCAGGTTGCCCTGTAATGATAAATATCCCTGCTTTTATAAAAGCCATAACAGAAAAAGATTATCAGAAATCCATTGATATTATACATAACACGAATTCCTTGCCTGCAGTTACAGGTCGTGTGTGCCCTCAGGAAATTCAATGTCAGGCAAAATGTGTAGTTGGAAATGTCGGTGACCCTGTTTCCATTGGAAGGCTGGAGCGCTTTGTTGCTGATTGGGAACTGAAGAAAAAAAGAGAACAGGCTGCTCAAGAAAAAGAAAAAACTTCTGCAGAAAATAAAACTAAAAAAGTTGCAGTCATTGGAGCAGGTCCTGCCGGTTTAACATGTGCAGGAGAATTAAGGAAAAGAGGATACGAAGTTACTATTTTTGAAGGTTTTCATGAATCCGGCGGAGTCCTTGTTTATGGTATCCCGGAATTCAGACTGCCGAAAAGTATAGTTTATCAGGAAATAGAAGAACTTGAAAAATCAGGTGTGAAGATTTTAACTAATGCTTTAATTGGCAGGACTTTAACTATACCGGAATTGCTTGACAAAGACTTTGATGCGGTTTTTATAGGCACAGGCTCAGGCCTGCCGAAATTTATGGGAATTGAGGGAGAAAATTTGAGCGGAGTTTTTTCTGCAAATGAATTTCTTACAAGAGTAAATTTAATGAAAGCATATAAATTTCCTGAATATGATACTCCTATTAAAGTCGGGAAGAATATAGCCGTCATCGGCGGCGGAAATGTTGCTATGGATGCTGCCAGAACTGCTTTGCGTCTTGGTGCTGAAAAGGTATATGTAATATATCGAAGAACTCGCGAAGAGATGCCTGCAAGAGTTGAAGAGATAGCTCATGCAGAAGAAGAAGGTATTATATTTAATTTTTTAACTAACCCGATTCGGTATATTGGCGATGAAAACGGATTTGTCAAACAGATTGAATGTAATAAGATGGAATTAGGTGAACCTGACGAGAGCGGGCGGAGAAGACCTGTTCCTATTGAAAATTCTAATTTTACAATTGATATAGATGAAGTAATCGTTGCAATTGGTACAAACCCTAATCCTATAATAGCAAAGACAACAGAAGGGCTGAAAACCGGACCTAAAGGTGAGATTGTTATTGATGAAAAAGGAATGACATCTGTTCCGGGAGTATTTGCCGGAGGTGATATTGTAACAGGTTCTGCTACAGTTATTCTTGCAATGGGAATGGGCAGAAATGCTGCCCGATATATAGACGAGTATTTGCAGAGTAAATAATTTCTTTTATTTTAATAAATCATCAAGCGAGCGTTTTGGGGATTTAACATTTTTTAAGGAAGCATTAAATTTATCTTCTATCTCTTTTTTTGAATTTTTCAGTTTTTCAAAAGCATCATTAAAACGATCACCGCTTGGATTCTCTACAAGAGGTTTTCTTACTTCTATAACTTTTCCGTTACTTCTTTCCACTATAAGAATTGTTTTACATGTAGGGCATTCAATTTTCAGATATTGGCCTGAAATTACTTTTTCATCATTAATGTTCATAGTAAAAGATATATATTTATTCTGGGGTGGAAGGATTCGAACCTCCGAATGGCGGCTCCAAAAGCCGCTGCCTTGCCGCTTGGCGACACCCCATATTCTGCTTCTTATTCAGCTTTGGAATATGCTTCCAGAATCGAGTTCTCAAGTGTTCGTCTGAATTCAGTATTTATCGGATGTACTATGTCTTTAAATTCACCTGTCTTTACTTTCCTGTTCGGCATCATAATGTAATTCCCGTTTTTCCCGCTCATAATTCTTATATTATGAACAACAAAATCATCGTCAAATGTAACAGATGCATATCCAAGTAAACTGCCCTCACTTTCAATTTTCTTAATTCTGATGTCTGTAATTTCCATATAATTCTGCCTCCTTACACTATTTGTACACCATCATAATATGGCTTTACTAAATATATTTTTTTATATTTTTTTTTCAATATTTTTAATATTTTTTTTGCTTTTATTCTGTCTCTTATTAGACCGTATACAGCTGATCCGCTTCCGCTCATTAGTGCATTCTCTACACCTCTTGCTGACAAATCCTCCTTTACCTCTTTTATTATAGGATACAACTTCACTGTACCCTTTTCAAATATATTATATATATTTGAAATTAATTTGTCAACATTTTTTTTTCTGATAGCAGAAAGCATATTTTTTAAATGTATTTCTCCATTATTAAAATCTGAAGGCTTTAACTTTTTATAATTATCCTTTGTTGATATGTGAATATCCGGATATATTAAAATTATATAATAATTTCCCCTGAATTTTAGGGGTGTAAGTTTTTCACCGTAATGCTCCCCATATTGTATCCCGCTTCTGTTAATAAAAAAATTTACATCTGCACCGAGTTCTTTTCCTAAATCAAGCATATCTTCCAGGCTTAGGTTTAATTCAAATAATTTGTTTAAACCTGAAATAACCGCAGCTGCATCTGAACTCCCGCCGCCTAAACCCGCTCCCATTGGTATATTCTTTTCTATCTTTATATGCACTTTTGAAGCAAGCATATATTTTTTATCAAGTAATTCAAACGCCTTTTCAGCGATATTTTTCTCTTTGTTTAACTCTTTTATATTTGTTATTACTTTTAAATTTTTTGCCTTTTTTATAATTATTTTATCGAATAGATCTATTGCCTGAAAAATCGTTTTTATTTCGTGATAACCGTTTTTGCATCTTTTAGTTACATCTAAGAAAAGATTTATTTTAGCAGGTGCCTTTATTTTTATCTTATTCAATTTTATAGTCCGAATTATCTATATCTATTGTTTTATTGTCATTATATTCATCTTTGTTTTTATATATGTTTTTATTCTTTCGATTTGTTATCCATAAATAGTAAAGTATTATTGCCGGAATTGTAATATACCAGAATTTAAATAGAAAAACAAATATAACAGTTATAAGCCTGAATACAAATCCGAATAATTGAAAAACAAAAATAATTATTGAAAATAAAAATATATAAAGAAAGATTTGAAATAAAGTTCTATTATTCATTTTATATAGACTCTCCTTTATTTTGTGATATGTATAGTTTAATAAGTCGTTTTAATTGAGAAATTGAGATATTGATGTTTTGAATATTAATTATTATGGAAAAGAGCTTTACAGAAACTGTTTCATTTTTCGCATATCTTTTTTTTATCATATCGAATAAACTTGTAAAATTATTATGTTTTATGTCGTTTTTATCGAGAATAGATATATCCTGCATTGATAAAGATTTAAATATATTTCTCGTATAGCCTAATAACTCTCCCATAATATTTGTAATTTTGTTATCGATATTTTTAGTTATATTAATTTCTTCATTAAATATTTCGTAATAAACTCTGGAAAGATCGTATAAGTGGTGGATTATTATTTCAATATTAGAGAGGATCCGTTCAATTGTAAAAGCAATAGAGTCATTTATTCCACCTGGTGCTTTGCGGATTTTAATCTCTTTCCTTATATCCGTAACTTCACTTTTAAGGTTGTTTACCTGTTTATATATCTGGTCTATTTGCGGTAATAAAGAATTTAACTGTAATGTGTCTTTATCATAAACTGCTTCAAGAAATTGTGAGAATTTGTGATATGTTATCTCGCATACTCGTAATACCCGACTGTAAAAAAGATATTTATATCGTATAAACGATATTAAATAATTAACAAAAGAAGCAGAAGCAATACCCAGTAATATTGAAAGAAATCTTATTTTTGTTGTAATCCATACTGATTCCATTGGAAATAAAGTTATATAGAGCACAGTGAATATTGCAATAGGAATAGAGTCATCAAGGTTAAGTTTTATAGCGATATAAATAGTGAGAGCAACTGTAATAGGGACAGTTATAAGGTTTATTCCATATGGGAGTACTAAAATCAGGGAAAGAGTTGCTCCAAGAAGGCTGACAAAGAATTCCTGCAAACCTCTTTTTATTCCGGTGAAAACAGTCGGCTGTATACATAATACAGATACAAATGCAGGGGAGAGCAGATCCGGCAGATTAAGAAGTTTTGCAAGATATAAACTTATAAATACAGCAATAGCAGATTTCAGGACCTTAAATTTTATATTTATAAGATATTTTTTAAATGGATAAAAAAGAGAATCAAATAATTTGTTTTTCATCATAGCGTTATTTTTTTATAATATCATAAAAACTTGTACCGTCAGGTACAGGTGTTGCTTCAAGCATTTCTGCTATTGTTTGTCCTAAATCTGCAAAAGTTTTTCTTATTCCTATGTCTACATTCTGTCTGAAAGACGGGCTGTATGCAAGTATAGGAACATGTTCTCTTGTATGGTCTGTACCTTTATATGTAGGATCATTTCCGTGATCTGCTGTTATAAATAGTGCATCATCACTATTTATTTTATCAAGCATTTCAGCAAGAGCATTATCAAAATCAACAAGTGCTGAATAGTATCCTTCTACATTTCTTCTATGTCCGTAAAGCATATCAAAATCTACAAGATTTACAAAGACCAGTCCGTTAATTGTATTATCATTTAGCAGTTCAAGAGTAGTTTCAATACCTTCTTTATTGTTTCCTGTATGGATTGATTTTGTTATGCCTTTTCCGTTAAAAATATCATTGATTTTACCTACAGCAATTACATCTCTGCCGGATTTTTTTACTGAATCTGTTAAAATTCCATCCGGAGGAGTAACTGCAAAATCTTTTCTGTTTTCAGTTCTTGTAAAATTTCCCGGAGTTCCTATAAAAGGTCTTGCAATTACTCTTCCTATATTATGATCGCCTGTTAAAATTTTCCTGGTATTTTCACATATTTCATAAAGTTTATTAACAGGAATTATTTCTTCGTGTGCAGCTATTTGAAATACGCTGTCTGCTGAGGTATATACAATAGGAAAACCGGTTTTTAAGTGTTCTTCACCAAGTTCTTTTATTATTTCTGTGCCTGAAGCTGCTTTATTTCCAAGATATCCTTTCATTCCTGTTGCTTTTTTCCATTCTTCTAATAAATCTTCCGGGAAACCATCAGGATATACAGGAAATGGTTTTTCAAGAATTTTTCCGCTTATTTCCCAATGCCCTGAAGGAGTATCTTTTCCTGCTGATTGCTCCATCATCTTCCCGTATATTCCTATTGGTGCAGTATTATTTTTAACAGGTATAATTTTATGTAAACCGAGTTTAAACAGATTAGGAAGATTAAAATCTTCTATGTTCTCTGCAATATGTCCCAATGTATTTGCTCCAACATCACCGTATTTATCTGCATCAGGGAGTTCTCCGCATCCAACACTGTCTAATACTATTAAAAAGATTCTTTTATACATAGTTTCACCTCGCTAAGGTTTGCTTTTGCAGTTATTTATAATTTAAGTATATTTTTTGTAATTATGATGTCAAGATTATTTTTTATTTTATTTGTCAATAATGAACAGACTGCTCATCGACAGGAATATAAAATTTTCTTATTGACTAATAAATAATAATATGTATTATAATCCTATGATATCAGTTATTTTACCAGTGTTAAATGAAGGTGAAAACTTAAAGATTTTAATACCGAAGATAGATAAAGAGATAAAGAAGAAATATGAAATAATAATAGTTGATGATGATTCTAAGGATGATACTGAAAATATTGTAAAAAGACTTAAGAAAAAGTATCCTATAAAATATATTTTGCGTAAAGATAAAAAAGGTTTAAGCAGTGCAGTAATAGACGGAATAGCTGAATCAAAAGGTGACACATTGCTTGTAATGGATTCGGATTTATCGCATCCGCCTGAGATAATACACAAATTAATAAAAGAGATTAAGAATAATGATATTGTAGTTGCAAGCAGATATACAGAAGGCGGCGGGGCTGACCGCTGGATACTTCCCAGAAAGATGATATCTGTTTATGCAACCTTACTTGCCAGACCGCTTGTAAAGGTTAAAGACCCTATGGCAGGATTTTTTATCTTTAAGAAAAGTATAATCAGGAATTCCGAGTTAAAGCCGTTGGGTTTTAAAATATTATTAGAAATACTTGTTAAAGGCAGGTATTCTAAATATTCTGAAGTGCCTTATATTTTTCAAAAACGACATGCCGGAAAGTCAAAGGCTAATTTAAAAGTCTATGTACAGTATCATATTCATCTGTTTAAGTTATATTATTATAAATTTATGGAAGGTATAAAAAAAATATTTGGAGGAAGTAGATAAAGTAATGAAGAAAAAAATTTTAATTACTGGCGCAGCAGGTTTTATAGGTTCGCATTTGAGCGATTTGTTTTTAGAAAAAGGTTTTTTGGTTTATGGTGTTGATAACTTTATTACAGGAAATATAAATAATATTAAACATCTGGCAAATGAAAGAAATTTTGAATTTATAGAACACGATATAAGTAAGCCTTTAGTAATAAAGGATAATATTAAATATATACTGCATTTTGCTTCCCCTGCCAGTCCTATTGATTATTTAAAATTACCTATTCAGACTTTAAAAGTAGGGGCATTGGGGACATATAATTGTCTTGGAATTGCTCTTGCGCATAAAGCAAGGTTATTAATAGCTTCTACAAGTGAAGTATATGGAGATCCTCTGGTGCATCCTCAAAAAGAAGATTACTGGGGCAATGTAAATCCTATAGGCCCGCGCGGAGTTTATGACGAGGCAAAGCGTTATGCTGAAGCTATAACTATGGCTTATCACAGATATCATAAAGTTGATACAAGAATCGTTAGAATATTTAATACTTATGGCGAAAGAATGCGATTAAATGACGGTAGAGTAGTCCCTAATTTTATATATCAGGCATTGAAGAATAAACCGATTACTGTATTCGGCAAAGGCACACAAACAAGAAGTTTTTGCTATGTTTCTGATTTAACAAACGGAGTATATAAACTTCTTATGTCAAAAATTGATACACCTGTAAATATTGGTAATCCTGCAGAGATGAGCATTCTTGACTTTGCAAAGAAAATAAAAAATATAACAAAGAGCAAAAGTAAGATTGTATTTAAGCCATTGCCGGTAGATGACCCAAAAGTTCGGCAGCCTGATATTTCTAAAGCAAAAAAATATCTGAAATGGAAACCTGTAGTTTCTTTGGATGAAGGTTTGCAGAAAACAATAGAATGGTTTAAATTGCATGTTTAAAATGAGAAAATTAATATTTTTCATAATTTTACTTATTTTGCTGGCAGGATGTTCTTCTTATAAAGGCGGAATAAAAACTGATATTATAAAAGATGAAATTTCATATGACTCTGCTTCTTCCTTTACTGCGGGAAAAGTATTCCCCGGAGATAATATTATTTTTTATACTACTCAAGACAATAGTAAAGGTGATATCTGGTTGTATAATTTATCTAAAAATTCAAAATGGCAGATTACTTTTATTAATAGTGAAAAAGTAAAAATAAAATTTGTTTCCCCTGATTATTCATATTTATTATATTCTCCGGATGGGATTAATGATTATATTGCTGATTTGAATCTGGATACAGTTTCTCAGGTTTTACTTGATACACCTGTTATTCATAACGACAGAGTATTGTTAAATATGCAATACATAAATTCAATTGGCAGTACATCGTTTTTTTGTGTTGCAACGCCATCTACTAATAGAAATATATCGCTTATTTTTAAAGTATATAGAAAGAATGAGCAGTGGGTAGCCACAGAGGTTATATTGCCTGATGAATATAATTTTTTAAAGAAGACAAAATTTTATAATGTTATCTTGTCTCCGGATAAACAGAAACTTGCGTTTATAAATAATAATGAATCAGGGAAGTGGGAACTTTATGTATATGATTTGAATCAGAAAATAATGTATAAATTATATGGTTTAAAATCAGTTACAGATTTAGTCTGGGATGAAGAAAGTGAATCTGTTTATTTTTCTGAAGAGATGTCTGTTTATGAAATAGATTTTAAGAAATTTACTAAACTGTTATTAACCGAAAATAATGAAATTGTGCATCTTATTCCGCACCCGAGACAGAATTTTAAATTTTTTTATGTAACACAATTTGAAAATTATTTTTTTATATATATAAAAAATACAGATGTGGTAGGAAAGGGAAAATTTTTATTTAATCATACAGATGTTAATCATATAAAAATTTCACAAAGCGGAAATAAGATTTTCTGGGATAATAAGAATAGAGAGATTTATTATTTTGATGTAAAAACTTCAGTAATAAAAAAGATATTGGATAACTCTTCTTTATACACATTGAATAATGAATAAGAATAATAAGCCTTCTTTATTATTAATAAATCCCTGGATTTATGATTTTGCAGCTTTTGATTTATATATGAAACCATTAGGGCTTCTGTATATTTCAAAACATCTTAAAAAAATCGGTTGTAAAGTACATTTTATTGACTGTATGAACAGATATGATGATTTTTTTATTAGAAATAATTGGATTAAAAATAAAAAATACGGAACAGGAAAATTCTTTGCAGAGGAGATAGAAAAACCCGAGATTTTAAATTTTTATCCGAGAAAATTTAAGAGATACGGAGTTCCGTATAATGTAGTGGAAGAAAGATTAAAACATCTTGCTGCTAATGAAAATTTTGACGGCATCTTAATAACTTCAGTTATGACTTATTGGTATCGGGGAGTATTTGATATGATAGACTTGGTTAAAAAATATTTTCCGAAGAGCCCTGTATTTTTAGGTGGTATTTATGCAACACTTATGCCTGAGCATGCAAGACAATATTCTAATGCAGATTTTGTTGTAACAGGGAATAATTTAAAATATATTGTTCAATTTATTATGAATAAAATAGGATATTCTGATTATGAAGAGAAACTCCTTCCTGCTGTTTTCTCTGACTGGGATTTCCCTGATTATGATGTGTATCAAAAATTGTCATATCTTGTTGTTATGAGTTCAATTTCCTGCCCTTTCAGATGTACTTATTGTGCTTCCCGGCTATTGTATCCTGAATATCTTACTGTTGATACTGATTATTTTTTTAATAAAATAGTTTTTTATACAGAGAAGTTTAATGTCAAAGATATTGCGTTTTATGATGATGCACTCTTATTTAATTTTAACACAAATTTAAAACCATTGCTTGATAAATTTTTAAATAGTAATATTAATGATATAAATTTCCATACTCCTAACGGATTACATATTCGTTTTATAACAGAAGAGGTTGCATGGTATTTATATAATTTAAATTTTAAAACAATACGATTAAGTCTTGAAACAGCAAATACAGCACGCCAGCAGATAACAGGCGGGAAGACTTCAAATAAAGATTTTATTCGAGCCATAAAATATTTACAGAAAGCAGGATATGATTCTGAAGCCTTAGAGGTATACATTTTATTCGGACTGCCGGATCAATCACTTGACGAGATTCGAGAAAGTATTAAATTTGTTAAAGATATGGGTGCAAGCCCTAAGTTAGTGGAATATTCCTT
>CAYQNP010000070.1:0-5906 GCA_964418785.1 uncultured Spirochaetia bacterium
TCATATTAAATCCTCCTGAATTATATTATAATTTTAATTTTTTAATTTTCAAGTTTATTTTTTCGTTTTTTTATAATACAACTGCAACACCTCGCCGTCATCTGCTCCAACAAATAAAGTATTATCAGAAATAATCAAAGGTTCTGTTGTTATTTCAAAATTATGCTTATAAATCCAATTTTTTTCTCCAGACGATGCTTTCAGGCTGTAAACTCTACCCCTTTCTGTTGAAAAAACAACAACATCTTTCCAGAGCCCTATTTTTGAAACAATATCAGAATCTGCAACATATTTCCAGATAACTTTTCCTATACTATTAACACAATATAAAATATTTCCGCTTCCAAAGAAAATAGTTTTTCCGTCAGTAACAACATTGCTTTCAATAGGCTGTTCGTAAGCTTTTCTCATTATAATTTTACCGGTTTCATTAATAGAATACAGTAAACCTTCATCAGTTCCGGCAAATATCACATTGTTTTTAACAGCAAACCCTCGCAATATTTTTCCATCAAGATCTATAGATGTAACTTTCTTTGAATCAGGATTAATAATAGCTAACTCTCCAATATTATTGGCAACAACCAATTTAGAGCCAAGCTGTTTTACATCCGAGACACCGGCACCAACATTAAATTCTTTAGTAATTACACCAGTATCTTTATTAATAAAATAAATAAATCCATTATTATCAGCAACAACATAATAATTATTAATCGCATGAATATTATTGATTTTATCAGACAATTGTATTCTAAAAACAGTTTTATAGGCAGTCGCATCAACAACATAAAATTCTCCGTAATCTGTTCCAAGTAAAATATTATTTTTATAAGAGAATAAAGCCGTAATACCGCCGGATACAGTTTTCACTTTTGTTACAGGAGAAGCAGCAGATTCAGGGTCAATTTTAAAAAGTCCTCCAAAAGAATCACCTGCAAAAACATATTTTGAAAATGACTCCGGTGCAGTTAAAATTTCAGAATCAAGCACAAACGCATTCATTAAACGGACATCAGGTATTAAATTCAAGAGACTCTCTTCTGCCCATCTTGCAAGCTGAGTTCCCCGCACCATGCTTATTACCTGTTTATAACTTTTTATAGCAAGATTTAAATATTTATTATATTCAACAGCAGTGGCAGATTGCAGTTTCTTTTCGTACACTTTCCCGGCACCATAATAATAAATTGGTGTTTTTTTCATACTCAAGGCTTTTTCAATATTTTTAACAGCCTGATCAATATAGCCTTCCATATAATATAAAGTTCTTCCGTAATAAAAATAAAAAGAAGGAATATCATTTCTTAATTTAATAGCTTTTTCAAAATTTATTTTAGATTTATTATATTGATTAAGTTTATAATAAACAAGTCCAAGATTAAAATACCCAGGGTCATATTTCTTATTTAAAACAACCACAGCTTCAAATTCGTCACGGGCGCGATAAAAATCACCTTTTTTAAAATATGCAATCCCGAGATTAATTCTGGCTTCTAAATTTTTACCGTTTAATTCGACTGCTCTACTGAAAAATTTTATAGCCTCATCATAACTTTTCTGTTTTAAAAACAGTTCTCCAATATTATTGTAAATCTCATCATTTTTAGGATTCAATTCCAGTGCTTTATTATAATACTGATAAGCTTTATTGTAATCCTTTTTACGCATAGTTATAAGACCGAGAGTAGTATAAAATTCTTCATAATTCGGCTCTATTTTTACACCTTTTAACAAAATATTTTCTGCTTCGTTATATTTGCGCTGAATAAGATAGACATGAGCCACATTCAAATATACTTCTTTGAACTTAGGATAAATTTTTATAGCTTTAAGGTAATTTTCAACAGTACCTTCATAATCATTTTTAGCATATTTTTCATCTGCAAGTTTAATGAATTTTAATGCTTTGAGGTAATTCACTTTATCAAGAGCATCAAAATAATTAGGATTAAACTTTAATGCCTTTAAAAATTCACCATTTGCTTCTTCGTATTTCTTTTTATTAAAAAGCAACAAACCGTTTTTGTAATAACATGTGGCTATTCTCATTTTCGCTTTCTTAAAAGCAGGATCAATATCAAGAGCGGTCTTATATTCTTTAATAGCCTCGCTGAATTTCTGTTTTTGTTCGTAACTCAAACCCAATTTATAATAAATAGAAGGGTCCTTTCCTTTTAAACTTTCAAGAATTTTAGTATATTTTTTCGCTTCCTGAAGATTACCTATTTCCCGATATGCTCGTTCAATACCCCTTAAAGCCGGAAAATTTTCTTTTTCTTTTTTTAGTACTTCTTTGTACTTTGTTATTGCTTTATTAAGATACAATTTTTTTTTCTGCACATTATTAGCAGATGTCCCTAATTCCACATAAGTGTTAGCCAGGTTTATCTTAGCATCAATAAAAGAAGGATTAATTTTTAAAGCAGTTTCATATTCTTTTGCCGCCTCATAAAATTTACCCTCGTCAAAAAACTTATTTCCCTGATTTACAAGAATAATAGATTTTGTTTTGTTTAAATTTTTTTTTGCTTCTTTTGAATTCGGATTATACTTTAATACTTTTTTAAAATTAGTTAAAGCAAGCGGATAATTTTCAATTTCATAATACGCAATTCCGAGATTCATATATGCCTGTGTAGATTTTTTATTTAATTTAACAGCAATCTTTAAAGCATCAACAGCATTGTAAAAAGAGCCGGATTCCCCGTAAATTATCCCTATAAGATTGTAAATTTTAAAATCTTTAGGCCACTTATTCTTTGCTTTATCTAAAATTTTAATTGCATTTATATATTCTTTTTTTATTCTATAGACGGAAGCGAGCATCAGATAAGCATCTTTCTTATCCGGGTTAATTTCAACAGCCTTTTTAAAGAACTTTATAGACTTATCATAAGCTTTCATTTTAAAATAAGTATAACCCAGCAAATAGTTTGCATCATAATGTTCTGGCAACAATGATACAGATTTAACAAATTCCTGCTCTGCTTCTTTTAGTTTATTTTTATTAAAGTATTCTTTACCTGCTCTAAAAGCCAGAATACCATTAGCTTTCGCAAGTCCGTTTACAAGGCGAGAATCTTTCTTAATTTTAAGTCCCTTTTCAAATATTGTTTTTGCCTTTTTATAATCTTTTATTTTAAGATAAATATTTCCTTCGCCAACATATGCATCTATTAAATTCGGATCAAGTGAATATGCTTTTTTATAATATTCAACAGCATTACCATAACTTTTTTTCTTTCTATAAAGATTGGCGATTTCAAGATGCACTATAGGATCTTTAGGTGTTAGTTTTGTAACTATTAAGAAATTCCGCAATGCATTATCATAATCTTCAAGCGCTTCATAATCCAATCCTTTTGTATAATAAGCCTTACTGTCTTTATTATCATAACTCGTATATATATCAAGAGCTTTAATAGATTCGTTATAACTCCCCGTTTTATAATAAGAATTACCAAGTACGAGATATGCTTTTGGAAGTTCAGGCCATTCTTTAAGCGCAGCTTTGGCATCTTTAATAGCGAGGTTATACTTTTCTTTTTTAAATTCATCATTAGCCTTATTTAATAATTTAACGCCTTTATTGTATTTTTTCTTTTCTTCTCTTGATAATTTATTCCAGTCTTTTGTTTTTTTAGTAGTTTTTGGGATATCAACATCGTCGGCAGTTACAATTTTTTCCTTAGTGCCGCCGAAAATCATTCCTTTAACGCTCTTGAAAGTAGAGCATCTGTTAAACACCACTGCGCTTATAAGAAACAAAAAAACATATATTATTCTATATCTATTCATTTTACAGTCGCCTTACAAAAGTTTAAATTTATCTTTCAAAAATCCAATTAACAATTTTCCAGTTATCTCCTTCTTTTTCCCAATAAATTCTTTCTGTACCGGTATAATTTAATTTTTTATATCCTCGTTTTATAGGTTCAGCAGAATAAGAAAACTCATCAACACTAACAGCTCTATTATCCTTAATAGTAACTCTAATATTGGTCATTTTATAAACTATATTATGATAATTTTTATAAAGAATTTTAGTATTTCTTTTTAATACATCAAGTTTTACTCCTTCATCATTCATAAACTTATCAGAATAAAAAGAAAAAGACGCTTCAAGGTCTCTGTTAGCAACAGCCTCTTGCATTCGTTTAAAGAAACTTAAAAAATACTCATTATCATTCTTACTGTGCACGCCTCGAAAAACAATACCACCCTTTTTTTCTATCATTTGCTCGGGAGACCTCTTAGTACAATTCCCCAGTAATACAACACCAATAATAATAAATCCGATTAAACTTTTGTAGTTAAATTTCTTATTCATAACAAACAATCCTCCTCACTCTAATTCTTTTCCCAGAAGCCGCCTAACCAGAACATATCCTGACCCCAATAGAATCTTACTCCGATAGAAAATGACAGTTCTGAGAAAGCAACTACTTTTTCGTTAAAATTATCCCCATCATCTATAACCGGGGCATCTACATTAGAACCATCGAGCCACCTATAATTATCATATTTGGCAGGAATGAATTTCGATGTATCCTTAATCCTATTGTAAAAATATTTCTCATCTATATATATAGATATCATTTTTGACAGATAATATTCAACACCCATATTAACAACATAAGTCATACCTGAATCAGATGTATCAATAACATTGTCGGGATTTGAGACACCAAACCTGTCGATTTTCAAAACTCTGCCGGCACCTAAACCTCCATACAATACAGTATTGTCGATAATATTAAAGCCCAGTCCGAAGATACTATATAAATACAACAACTCATGAATATTATCCTGTTCTATATCCTCATACAAAGAATAATCACCAATTATATCCATATAAAAATACTTAATATATCCCTTTTCCGGTTTAACATAACCTTTAATTCTGGTATCAAAGCTTCTGCGTAAAGCTGCCAATCCATTAATAAGTCCTTGTGACCACCCGGTGCTCACACCGTTCCCAATGGTCCAGAAAATCTTAGTCCTATGATAACCGAAATAAGAATCTTTTTGAGTTATAAAACTTTTCCCCGTCACCAAACCTGTCCAGATAAAAACAAAAAATAAAACAAACCAATTTCTTTTTCTAAAAGACATAATAACTCACACCACAATAAAGATTTAAAATTACTTCACTGAATCCTTCCACAACAGTATAAGTATAATCATAGTCAAAATTTTCTGACACATCCATATTAAAATTATAGTTAAACTTAATCCCCAAATCTATAGTAAGCAAATCCGGGATTATAAAAACTTCAGTGCCTGCAGTCAATCCAAGAGAATAACCGGAAAAATTAAGATCGGTTGTAAACAAGTATCTGTCAACCTTAACCAGACTGGTATATGTCCCTTCAACAATACCTCCGCCGATTAATAAATACGGAGCTATATAATCTGTAAAAGGAATAAAACTTTTAAATTTAGTATGAATACCTATCATTTCATTTATAATTCTATACCTTCGCATTCCGTAATAAAGTTCATTATCAGTCATATCATCACTCTCATTATTAAAAAAAGAAGCAAATGCCAATCCGAATTTTCCAGGAGCTATATCTTGATACCATTTAATATAAAATGTATTTGCAGGGAAAGTATTATATTCACTATAATTCAAATAAAAATCAGAACCTATTCCGATTCCAAACCCAAGATGGAAACGCATCTTTTTCAACTCATCATTAAAATAGCGTTTTATCTGAGCATCACTATACGCTGAATTTCTATTTAATACAAGTAAGAAAAATAAGAGCACACTAATTATGTTTATACTTTTTTTACTTATATCGAACAATTATCGGTCCTCCATCCGGTCCTGGAAACTGCCAACTGGAACCGTTGTCATATAAACTGCCATTCCACTCATATATGGAATGTTCCAC